>CAZUJO010000104.1:0-10342 GCA_964619995.1 uncultured Leptospiraceae bacterium | reverse complement strand
CGGCGACATGGCGACGTGGTACACGCGCTACGAGGACCTGACCGGCCGACCCGTTCAGCAACTGCGGGATGTTTTGCGCTTCATTCCGCGGAATTTGAAGATCCAGAGTAAGTAAGGACATTCATCCTACTTATCGGGGTGCGCAGGGCCCGATCTGAAGCGGCCCCCTTCCGAATGTTCAGGGCTTCAGGATGTACGTGATCCGCTCTGCGGCCCATTTTCCGCGTTTGTCGTCGCTCAGCTGGGTCTGGATTCCGCGGTAGGTGGCGGCGCTTTCTTTGCCTGGCAGCACCGGAAATTCGTCCGTCGCTCGTTCTCCCGACAATCGAACCGGCTTATCAGACACGATTGCCTGAATGGTTTCTGCGCCGGAAGGAGGCACGAGCTTCCACTGGAAGTCGTCTCTGGCATCCGGGAAAGTGTACTCGCGGTTTACGTAGACCCCTTCCTGTCCGGAAAACCGATTTGGATAGATCAGGGTCATCACACCCTCAGCATTCACTGAGTATATAGAAATATATACCTTCTCCATTGCCTGGGGATTGTGCTTCAAGACCTTGAACTTGAGTTTCAGAGTTTCGCCGAGCTTGTATTCCGCGTTCTTCCCTTTGTCAAGCTCCAGCAAAACCGAATAGGGGCTGTCCGGATTTTCAAGCATCGAGTGTATCGAAACGGTCTTGATGATATTCTGAACACATTCGCGCGAAATCGAACCGGCATCGCCTGCCGTGACCGCGGCGCCGATCACGATCCCTGTTTCTGCGCGCAGAACTCGCATGGCGACGCGAGTCGTAGAGTCCGTCGATTCGAGTATTTCGCCCACAATCAGGTAGTCGGCGCCGATCATTCGCCCGAGCTGCGGCGCGTTTTCCGCGGAAAAAAGCCCGGATTGATTCTTCGCAAGTTCCTCAAGGGCCTTCTTCAGCTGCGCGCGCTCCGCAACCGGGAATGCCTGCTTGCTGACGAGATCCGAGGTGACGCGGGCCGCGATTTCCTCTCCTCGTGCCGGGTCCTTTGCCTGGAACGGCAATACAGCGATGACTGGCTGCCGTGCATTCTGCGCAGACGCAGGAAGCGCAGTGAGGATCGCAGCTGCGGCGATCAGTTTCTTAATGGTCAAGATATGACGTGCGATCATTGATTTCATACATTAGCAATCCGTAGAATTCTGTTCTCTGCGGCGTGAAGTCCTTGAAGGTGTTATCCTCTACGGATTTCAAAGTATTGCAGCGAAATGAGAAGAGATACATGCGGCTCTCATTTCCGTTTCGGAATTCGATTCCCGCATCCCAGACCGGGAGGCAGCGCGCCTTGAAATCCGGGGTGTAGTCCGAGTTGTCTTTGAGAAGACGCTTCAGGTTTCCAACCACACCCGGATCGGAGATCTGGCGTTTCAGTGTGAACTGTTTCCTTGGATCAAACGGATCGAGAGTCTCCGCATAACGGTAGAGGAAAACACCGTTTGCCCTCTGGACCACTTCGATTCCCCGCGTCGCCTGTGCGTACGCGCCAAGGGTAAGAATGGCGGCAGCCAGGGCCGTAAAAAGAGTAAGACGCATATGGATAGGATTCGGATTGGGAAGGAAAGGTTCTACCTTTTTTGCGGGCGTTTCGCCCGCAAAAAGATAGATGTGGTCCGGTCTAGAACAGGTGGTTGAACGAGAAGTTGCCGTTCGAGCCGTATTTGGAACGGCCGTAGCTGATATTGATGATCGTATTTTTCTGCCATACGATCCGAATCCCGCCGCCATTGGCCTTGTGCCAGCCCGTGGAGTCGATTTCCTTCGCAGTCGCGCCCACACGACCTTCGTCATGGTAGCCAAGGAGAACAAAGTCCATGCCTCCGAGCGCGCTCACGCGGAACGTAGTCAGGCGCATTTCGAGGTTGCCGATGGCCATGACCTTGTCCACGAACTGGTTGGCTGCGTAACCACGGACACCGCCGTTGCCGCCCAGGCCTTCTGCGCTTTCGCGCATCGTGTAGATGCGGCCGGCTTCGAAGAATGGAACGTCGCCGTAGGTCTGCTGTCCCAGGAGACGATAGCCAACAACGAGCTCCTTTCCAAAGGAATTGAAGAAGTCAGGCGCGACGTCAATGTACTGCCGCCAGGTAAATGTGGCGCGCGTAAAGGTGTACGCGCTTCCAGTTCCCTTGCCGACGCCTTCGACGTGGAGGTCTGTGAAAATACCGCTGTTCGGATTGTTCTCGCGATCGCGTGGTCTTGAGTCATAGGCAAGAGCGCCCCGGATCCCGTTCACGTAGCGTCTCCCGGTCGTTGCGTCGTAACCATAAGGACGCTCGTTATCGATGAGAGTCTTGATGTTCGCGACGGTGTTTCCGTTTTCGTAGTCGCCTTCGTACGATTGGATCTTGTAGCGCTGTCCGCGAACGCCCCCAAACCATTTGAAGTTCGTATCACCAATGAAATCTTCCGTGGTCAGGTTGACGAAAGGACGAACCCGGTCGTAGTAGAAATACTTGTTCTGGCTTTCGCGCAAAACCCGCTGGGATGGGTTAAAGAGGTTCATGCCGGAACCAAAGGGGTTGGTCAGGGCGTTTGTATTCAGCGTAATGTTCTGATCGTACTGGTACAGGTCGCGTCGGTTTGCAGGCGGCGTGTTTTCGTTGATCGGCACTTCGCCGTCCTTGATCTTCTTGATCCGCTGCAAATCGTGATAGTTCCCGTATCCGTACCATTGAGCGTTCAGAGTGCGCTCAAAACCTCCGTCCATACGGACGCGGAGGGGCGTGCCGAGGAACTTGAGGACATCAATCGAAAACTGATGGTACTCGTACCCAAACGTAGTCTTGTAATACTGCGCGTAGGCCTGGAAACGGAAAGGAGCGAAGCCCTGCTCGTAGTATGTGCCATACGCGCGAACCCCGTATCCGAATCCGTCATCGGTCGAAAAGCTGATCAGAGGAAGACCTGTGAATTTCAGGCCGTCCAGGTCCTGCTGCGGGATCTGACGTGCCGTGGCTTTGTCGTCCGATGCAGGTGTATCCTTCGGGGTTTCCTGGGCTGTAATTTGCGTGGCTGCGAGTGCCAGCAGAAGTGCGAATAACGTTCTCATCTATATCCCCTTAGAATAGCTTGTCGAATTTGAAACCGTACGTCGCCACGAGTGCGCCGGCGCTCGGGTTTGTAGGGGAGCTGAAACGAAGCTTCATGTTGCCCGTCAGATAGGAGGGATCCTGTGTAGCCGCGAAATCCAGAATCTCGACGTTGGTTGTGCTCGCCGATGTCTGTGTGCTCACGGTAGACTGATAGCGAATCGTCGTTACAGCTCCGGAGCCAGTGTCGTATCCCTGTTCCGTTGTGAGGTTTGCAGTGATATAATATACGTTAGTAGGAATCAGGTTGTAATTCGGCAGAACGAATGTGAACGCGCCTGCGAGCCGGTTCGAGTTGAGCTGCATGACGAGCGTTCCATTGTTTGGCACAGCGGCTACTGTCTGCGCTTCAAGGCTGTTGAAGAACGGACACGTGAGAACTGTATTCTGAACGGTATCAGCCGAACAGGATTGGCTTGTTAGTTCACCAGTCCATCCGTAACCTGTAACAAGGTTGAGACCGAGCAATGACACAAGGGGACTCGTTTCCTGGGGAGCTTCATCCCCGGATTTACAGCCGACAAAGGCCGCAAACATCAGCAGAACTATATAGATGCTTCGCATGGGGACTTGAAAGAGCATGAGCGAAAAATCAGTCAATAGAAAAGGGGAAAATCCAGGGGAACGACGGAAAAAATCGTCGTCAAATCGCAAAAATCGTTTTACTGCCCGGCAGGGAATGGTTGTTGGAGTCAAACAAATTGGGCAGGAAGAGTGAAGCCCGGCGTCAGTGCCGGGCTTTTGTTTTTTTATCATGAGACATCTCTCTGACTTGCTGGGCCAGCCGCGCGCGAAAGCCATCCTTGAGGGCTATCTTCAAAAATCGCCGCCGCCGCTTTTGATTTTTGCCGGGCCTTCCGGAACCGGGAAGCATTCTGCTGCAGAAGTCTTTATTCAGAGTCGATTTTGTGACACGGGGTCGGCCTGCGGACAATGTGAACCATGCCGCCGCCTTCTCAAGGGAGAGCACCCCGATTACATCCGGTTCCCCGAAGACCGGATTCGAATCGGCGATCGCAAGAAGCCGGAAGACTTCACGGTGCGCTGGCTCATATCGACGCGAATTCCGTATCGACCGCACGAAGCCGCCATGCGCTTCATATTGTTCCCCGATGCCAGCTTGATCCAGGACGAAGCCGAGACAGCGCTCCTCAAAACGCTCGAAGAACCGCCTCAGCACACGCGGTTTATTTTCCTCGTATCTGATCCTGGGAAATTGAAGCAGACGATCCTGAGCCGGGGAGTACTCGTTCCATTTCAACTTCTGGACCGCGAGTCGCTCAGGCGCGCGTCAGGAATCGACACACCGGAATTGCTCGATCTGCTGGGCGGAAGCCTTGAAAATCTCGCTTTCTTTCAATCCGAATTGTACGCGAAACTAAAACAGCTGGCCGAAGATTCTTCTTCGCGTCCGGGACTGCTTGAAATGGAGAAGCGGATGCTTGAGCTAGAGCGGGGCGGCGCAGAAAAGCTCTTCGCTGCTCTCGAACCCGAAAGACTCTGGGAATTGTTGATTTTGATCTGGCTGCGCGTACTTGCGCCTCTTACGGACGTTCGCGCGTTCCGGAAGAAAGAAGCGCTGCTGGAGCTTCAGGGCGATCTGAGATCGGGCATGGCTGGCTTTCAGGGTTACGCCGTATCGCGAATGTTTCAGCGAATGGCCAGTTATACGGAAGGCGCCTGAACCATTACGGTCTTAAGCACTTCCTTGTCTTCTTCGCCGGGCGATACGCGCCAGCTGATGCCGTTCGGCGTAACAACCAGAGAGCGTCCTTGTATGCGATGGCCGAACGTGGTGCCGACTCCGCAGCATTTTGCGATGACCAGATTGTGCTTCGCGGCAGGCGCGCAGAAGAGCGACTCATCGCGAGCTTTCTTGTCTTCCGGTGTTTCCTGGCGATACGGCGAATTCATCACGGCGAAAATCAACTTAACGCCCATGCCGGCCAGCTCGTCGATCAAGGCCGGATTCAGAACGTCAGCGCAAATAAGAACACCGAAGCGAAAGCCACCCAGGATAAACACGCCGGGTTCCGTGCCCGCTGCAAGCTTCTGCTTCTTTTCATTTTCAGTAAGGTTTCGCTTACGATAGAAATCCACGACCTTTGAATCGGAAACGATTGGCGTGGCATTGTAGATATTGCCGTCCTCTTCGAGCATCACGGAACCACCGATGATGATCCCCTTGTACGAATCGCTGAGCTTCTGCAGCCATTCCAGCGTCGCTTTGCTCTTCTCAAGCCCGTTCGCATGATTTGCAACAGAGGCGTCCGCGAAAAGATACTCGGGAAGAACCAGGAAATCGGATTTCAGTCCATGAAGCTTCTTGAGCGTGGACGGTCCGAGCGGCTCGGAAATTGCCTTTTGAAAGATAGAGATCTTAACCAGACCCACCTGTCTTTGCTGCTGTTCATCCGTCTTCATGTCAAGAACGATCTTTTTACTTGCCATCCTGACGATTGTTTTCATAGACCATATTTTCAGGCGAAGTTGGCGAACACAGAGAACATACTACTGGATCTTGGCCGCCGCGGTTGCCAGGGAACAAGCAAGGATTTTTCCGCATGGGTTCACTTTGCGGCAGGATCCGCGGATGACGGTGTGCCCGCGGCGCTCGATGCGCTCGTGGCCGCCGGAAAATTCAAGAAACATCCCGAGGTTTCGGACGAATACATGCTGGCGGGCGAGCTGACGTTTGCCGCGTCGGTCGAATACTCTGTTTCGGGCGAACTCAAGCAATCACCGATTCAAATGGTTCGGTCCTGCATGGAGGCTTTCTTGCGGGCGCATGGAACTTCCGAGGACACTCTCATAGACATCAGCATCGCGACGACCGAGGCCATGGAGAACGCAGTCAAATACAGCGACCACAGCCCGATTGACGTATCCTACCAGATCAAAGACGGGAATTTCTATATAACGATCAAGAATCGTCTGAGCGAAGTCCGGCTCGAGAAAGACATTGAGGCAGGCAAATACACCAGCACAACCACCCTCATGCGCGGTATGATGGTCATGGTGAAGCTTTTTGACGAGATGGACATCGAGATCCGGGAAGAGGAAAAGCTCGCAGTATTCCAGGCGCACAAGAAAATCCGCTGATTTTTCCCTCCCCTTCTACAAAAGTAGTTGCAAAGTCCCAGGCTCTTTGCACAGTGCACAATAATTCTACGCAAAGGGGGATCAAAATGCGTAAAATAGCTCTATTGGCATTCGTTGCCTTGCTCGCGGGAGACCTTTCCGCAGCTACCTACAGACTCTTCGTACACGGCCGCTCTGGTTCAAACCACTGCCAGCCTCTTACTTCTACTGCAAGTGGAACTACTGACTACAACAACTACTGGGGCGGCGCTGTAACCGGCCTCACAAACGTTCGCTACGTTGGCTTTGACGGAACGCAAAGCGGTGGAGCGTACAGCTGGAACAACTGCGGCGCTCAGAAGCAATTCAATGACGCGCTCCGCGTATTCTGCACAGCGGGAAACACCTGCGAAGTTTACACACACTCAACTGGCGGCCTCGTCGTTGCAGCCTACTTCGCTCTGAACAATCCTTCTGTAAGCGTCTCCAGAGTGCAGCTGATGGCTTCCGCAGCAGGCGGTTCTGAACTGGCTGACTTCTCAACGTCTTACCTCTCCTGGCTCGGATTTGACACGCTTGGCGGTCAACTGGACCAGTCCGTGAGCACAGGTGGAGCGCGCAACGGCTTCAACCACAACAACTCCAACGGACGCACGTTCTACACGACTTCCGGCGAAGGAACAGATTACCTCTACGCCACGAGCCCGCTTCTGCCAGGCTACGATGACGGCGTTCTGGCAAATCACTCTCTTTGCAGCGTAAACCGTGTAACGGCAGTGGGAACCTCCTGCACACGCGGAAGCGCGCGCATGACGGAATCCTACAAGTGCGGTTTCCTCTGGCTGAGCACTTGCTACTACAACTATGACCGCTGGACTCCGTACTACACTGTATGGCAGGGCGGAAGCAGCGAGTCACACGGAAAAGCGAAGTACGATTACAATCGCCGTTGATTTCAGTCTAACATCGCTTCCAAAAAAAGCCGGGGTTTCCCCGGCTTTTTTTTTGCTTTTATGAAATGCAGGGTTCCAGCATAGTGCGATTGTGTCTTCACGCTTCGCTGTCGCTATCCACATCTTGACTCTTCTTGGAATGTTTCCCGGCAGGCCGATCTGTTCAGAAACCATTGCTTCGAGCGTGAACACAAACCCGGTTCACATTCGGCGTATCCTCGCAAGCTTGAAGCGCAGTCGGATCATCTCCACCACGCGCGGCAGTCACGGCGGATATGTGCTCGGTCGCCCGCCGTCCGATATTTCGTTGAGCGAAGTCCATCAGGCTCTCGGCGAGCAGGTGTTTCAGTATCCCCGCAGTCCGGGAAATCCAGAATGCCCGGCCGGTGCGAACATGAAAGAGTGTCTGGATGACGTGTTTGGATCCGCCAGCGAGGCTCTGTACACCCGGCTGGCAGACTTCAAGGTAGCGGATCTGGTGAAGAAGATTGGGGACGGCGCGCCCCCGAATTCGGCTTAAGCCGCGGATTCTTTTTTGGCGAGGGCTTTGGCAGCCTTCAGCACAGAGGGATCCATTTTGTATTTGGAGATGATTGCTTTGGGGCCTTTCTTGTTCAGAGTGCGGAGCATTCTCGTAGAGATGCGAAGGCGGACCCAGCGGTTCTCATCTTCGAGGAAGACGCGGCGTTCCACAAGGTTGATCTTAAACTTGCGTTTGGTAACCCGGTGGGAGTGGGACACCTGAGCCCCGAAACCGGATTGTTTTCCTGACAATTCACATCTGCGCGCCATTCCGCCAGGATTTCCTGGGAAGCGCGTTTGGTCAATTCAAAAGGGAGTGAACTATGGCAGTATTGAAAGACATTGAAAAGGGCGCTGGAGAGATCATTCGGATTGAAGTATCCGAATACCAGGGCAAGAAGTATCTGAACGTTCGGGTCTGGTATACGGACAAGAATTCGGGGGAATACAAGCCGACCCAGAAGGGAGTGGCCATCCGGCCTGACCAGTACGAGGAATTTATCGCCGCGATTCAATCGGCCAAAACGGAACTCCAATGAAAAAGAAGATCTTCGTGGCATTGTTTGCCCTGACCTATGTCGGCCTCCTTCTCTGGGCGTTTCCTGGAACCCGTCAGGCGATCCGAATCCGAGTTCTTTCCTGGTTTGGCGCGGCCGTGCCGGGCGGGCCTACGATTTCGGAAGACGTATTCCTGAGTCAATTTCGACCGGACTCCCAGCTCAAGACCGTCGATCACACGCCTTCCAGGCCTATGTTCGACACGATTGAATTCCATGGTCACCTGTTCGCGGGCCCGTTTACCGATCCACCTGCCGACATTCTTGCCCGGATGGATGCGGCGCGGATCTCCACATTCGTGAATCTTGCTCTGTTCACGTCGACCAAACAGGCGTTCGAGAAACTTCACAGCCAGCAGCCTTCGCCGCGCGTGTTGCATTTTGTCGGATTTAATTGGAAGGAGCTCAAAGAAGACGGCGATTTTGGGCCGAGGATGGCCGCCGATCTTGAAGCGATCGCAAAGCTCGGAGTGCGCGGCGTGAAGCTGTGGAAGAACTTCGGTCTGGCTGAAAAGAAGGACGGCAAACTCATTCCGCTCGATGATCCCCGGCTTGATCCGGTCTGGGATGTTTGCGCGAAATATCATCTGGTCGTGGCCGTTCATACGGCGGATCCGCCTGCGTTCTTCATGCCAGTCGATGAACACAACGAGCGATTTGAAGAACTCGGCCGTCGTCCGGAATGGTCTTTTCACAAACCGGGTCTGCCTTCTTTCGATGATGTGATGGCGCAGCGGGATCGCCTCTTCTCAAGGCGAAAGGATGTAACGTTTGTGGCTCTGCATTTTGGCGAGTTCGCCCACGACCTCTCGAGAGCCGCAGATCTTCTCGACCGGCACCCCAATGTATCCATTGACATTGCCCAGCGCATTGACGAGCTCGGCCGGCAGCCCCGCGCCGCCCGAGAGTTCCTGATTCGCTATCAGGACCGCATTGTTTACGGTACGGACGGCCTTCCAGAGCTTCCCAAGCTGAAGATCTACTGGCGATTCCTCGAAACGGACGATGAGTATTTCGATTACTTTCCAGCCGGAACGAACCGAAAAGGAGTGTGGAAGATCTACGGATTGAAGCTGCCTCCCGACGTCCTCAAGAAGATCTACTACAGCAATGCCGCCCGACTCCTCAGAATCCAGTGATCTTCGCAAGTTCGTACATGTCTGTCCGGCCTGCCAGAATCGCTACCGCGTCTCCATCCAGATAAAGGTCTACCGCGTGCACAGGGCACGCTGTCCGGTATGCGGTAATCTGAACTACTTTGACAACCGTCGAGGTTTGCTCGACCGCGAGTATGCGCCCGCGCAGCGTCAGTCGGCGCCGGCGGGCGGCAGCGATCCAGCACCCTCTCGAGCTCCGCAGCCTCGCAGCATATTCAAGCTGCCGGCCTTGCGCAGATCCAGCGAAAGGCGCCCGGCATCCCGATGGACTCTTCCGCGGCTCGAGCCCCGGTCATTCCTGGTTCTGGGCATAATCTGCGGACTTGTGCCGGTGATTCTGTTTGCGGCGTTGCAGATCGTTCCGTCCGTCTTCCTTCCAGAGGGCGGAGACACGTATCTTTCCGCGCTCAAGGATATCCGGGAGAACCGCATTCTTGACCGCAAGGGACGCCTCGTTGGCGAACTGTTTTCCAGAAAGACAGGGAACCTGACGCTGAAAGACATTCCGGAAGCCTATCAGCAGATGCTGATCTTTGTCGAAGACGAGAACTTCTACTCGCACGGCGGCGTTCACTGGCCTTCCGTAATTCGCGCGTTGGCGCATAACGTTACATCATGGGGCTATTCGCAGGGCGGTTCGACTCTCACCCAGCAGCTGTCCCGCATTCTGCTGAACGCAAGACAGAAGACACTCTTTCGAAAATTGCGCGAAACGTCACTTGCTTACTATCTGGAAAGCAGGATGAGCAAAGAGGAAATTCTCACCGCATACGTAAATCAGGTATATCTGGGGCACGGCGCAGTCGGCGCGGACAACGCCGCCCGATTCTATTTCCTCAAGGGAATCTCCGAGCTGAATTTTGCGCAGATGCTCGACCTGTCGTGCCTGCCGTCTGCTCCGGAACTGTATTCTCCTCTGCGATATCCGGACCGCCTCGAACGAAAAATGGACGCAGT
>CAZUJO010000103.1:0-10351 GCA_964619995.1 uncultured Leptospiraceae bacterium | reverse complement strand
ACTCGGCTCAAATCAAAAACAACCTTCTGCTTTTCCTGGGGCTCAAGATCCCGAAAGGTCTGCGTCAGAAGGAAATGGTGTTCCAGGTCCATATTCCCCTGGATGGAAAGCACCGTGACTTCGTGGACCGTTGTCTTTTCGACTCTCATACTTTCTTATACCGGCGGATCGCCTGCAATTGGACAGGGGATGAATGAGGATTTCCCGAGCAGCATGTCAATGAGACATAATCCGGGCCCCGGTTCCGCGGAAAAAACGCGGTAAAAAGCCTCGGGTGCCGAAAGGCGCGCGATCAGCAGACGGCGCTCAGATCTTCAAGGAGCGCAAGAGCGCGCGCATGCGAAGATGCGATCGAGAACCGCCTGTGCAGATTCAACAGACGAAGCACATCGAGACACGTTTTCGAAAGGGGCGCAAGTACCAGCGCTCCGCCCCGGTTCTCCACATCGCTGCGAAAGTTCACGAGGGCGCAGCATCCCGTCGAACTGAGGACGGAAACTCGACTCAAGTCAATAATGAGTCTGAGGCGTTCGTCCGGCAGGAGCCGGCGATAGGCCTCCATGAGTTCTTCATGATGCTCAAGATCCATCCTGCCTTCGACAGCCAGAATCGTCACACCCTGCACGAACCTGCGATACACCTTCATAACCGTTGCTACCGGCGAAGCATGCCAGATTGGACAACGCGAAGAAATTTTTTAAAGGGGGGCGACAAACCCTGCGCGAAATGCGGTTACGTTGAATATGGAGTCCGGAGTGGATGACGCCGCCCTGCTCGAGCAGCTTCTTTTTGATCACCGGGAAATCCGGAAGGCCCTTGAGACCCTGGCCGAGCTTCGCATATCAAGCAGCGAAGGAAAAGAATTTCTATGGGGCCTCAAGAAGCTGCTTCTCACTCACCTGGCTCTCGAAGACAAAGAGCTGTACCCCCGGCTCGCCGCCAGAGAAGGCGCAATCGCGGAAACCTTCCAGTCCGAAATGGCTGAAATCTCAGACAGGGTGCTGCGCTTCTTTGCGAGCTACGAAGAGGGAATCGGCAACTCGATGCAATTTGCGCGCGACTTCGGACAAATGCAGGTGATGCTCCTGCGCCGCATGATCCGCGAGGAGATGCGTCTTTACCCCGCGTTTCTTGACCGAAGAACTTCGGTAACGGAGAATCCCCGCCAGCGACGCCGCACCGATTTCTGAGCCTGTTTCGGCTTGCGTGGAACGGCGAATCCCTGCCGGATTGACCCATGCTCATCGTACAGGTCCACGTCCAGGTGAAACCAGGTTTCGCCGATGCTTTCAAGGAGGCGTCGCTGAAGAATGCCCGCGCAAGCGTCCAGGAACCTGGCATCGCTCGATTCGATGTTCTCCAGAATCAGGAAAACCCGAACGAGTTTCTTCTCACCGAAGTTTACCGGAACCCGGATGCTCCCGCGGCGCACAAACAGACAGAACACTACGAAACGTGGCGAAAGACGGTGGAGCCAATGATGGCGGCGCCGCGTCAGAGTTCAAAGTTCTCGAACGTTTTCCCGGACGACTCTCAGTGGTGAATTTTGAATTCGCATCTGCGGCGCGGGTGCTGTTCGGTCCCGGCTCGCTCAAACAGGCGTGCGAAACGATCCGCTCCTGGGAAGGCAGAATCATTCTGGTCCGGGGACGAAGCCGCAGCAGGCTCGATCCTTTGCTTTCGCAACTTCCCGCTCCCGAAGCAGAAGTCGAGATCACAGGCGAACCCTCAATCGAGGCAGTCGAGCGAGCGCTCAGCCCGTTACGCGGCATTGATGCCCCTGTTGTTGTCGCCATGGGCGGAGGCGGGGTCATTGACGCGGGAAAAGCCATCGCCGGCCTTCTTACGAACGATGGAGAACCTCTGGACTACCTCGAAGTGATCGGGCGCGGAAAACAAATCATGAAGGCTGCCGCGCCCTTCGCCGCAATTCCGACCACGGCCGGAACTGGATCCGAAGTGACCCGCAATGCCGTCCTCACTTCGACCGCGCAGAAGGTGAAAGTCAGTCTGCGAAGCCCCCTGCTCCTGCCAGCGCTCGCCTGCGTCGATCCGGAACTCACGCTGACGATGCCGCCCGATCTCACTGCGAACACAGGAATGGACGCGCTCGCCCAGGTGTTTGAACCATTTGTTTCCATTGCAGCAAATCCAGTGACCGACGCGCTCTGCCGGGAAGGATTGCTTCGCGCGAGGTCTCTGCGGAAAGCTTTTCTAAACGGCTCGGACCTTGCAGCGCGCACCGACATGGCGCTGACGAGTCTCCTCGGCGGCCTTGCGCTCGCCAACGCAAAGCTCGGCGCCGTGCACGGATTTGCGGCGCCCATCGGCGGTATGTTCGAAGCGCCCCACGGCGCTGTATGCGCGGCGCTCCTTGCTCCCGCAATCACGGAGAATCTTCGCGCGCTTCGCGCTCGTGCGCCGGAATCCAACCTTCTGAACCGTTATGCGGAAGCTGCGCGCATTCTCACGGGCCGAGACGATGCGGATCCCGAGGATGCTGCTGACTGGGTTCGTGAGCTCAGAAAAGATCTGAAAATCGCGCCTCTCTCTGCGTACGGAATCCGCGAAAGCGATTTCGCGGAAATCTGCGCGAAGGCTGCAAAGGCAAGCAGCATGAAAGGCAACTCCATTGAGCTTGGTCCCGAAGAGCTGCGGAGCATTCTCGAAACGGCCTTCTAACGGCTGATTTCGGAGTCAGGTTTCTCGGCCTGAGATTCGCTGCCGCGTCAGGGTGGCTCGGATTTCATGAAGGTGGGTCCGCGCCGAACTCCTGCCCGATTCGATGATTTCCTTTTTGCGTTCAAAATCAAACGTGTCAATGTCCGAAACGTCCGGATGCAGCAAATACTCGAACTGCTCCATGTGTATCTTCAAGAGTTCGCGTCCTTCAATGGAGATAGAACGGTTGATGATGCGCAGAATAGGAGGAATGGAAAAGTAATCGCGGACGCCGCGCAGCCAGCCCTTTCGCGTCTGAATTCCAAAACTAACCGGACGCCTGTCTTCGAGCGGCGAAACATTTACGCCCACAACGATGTCATATCCGCGCGATTTGAGAATGTCACCGGGCAGATTGTTCAGCACCGCGCCGTCTACCAGAGCGTAGGAGCCAACCCGGAACGGCGGAAACACGCCCGGAATCGAAACGCTTGCGCGGATCGCGCTTGCGAGATACCCTTTTTCAAAAACAATCACCTTCCCTGAGTTCAGATCGACTGCGTTGCAGAAAAAAGGCAGAGCGAGATCTTCGAATTTCAAACCCTCAAAGAATTGCAGGATTGCGCGGTTCAGATTCCGTCCGGTAAAGAAGCTGACGAGAGGAATTGTCTTATCGAGAATCGCAGATGAGTGCGGGAGAATGCGCCTGACGTTGTATTCGATTTCTTCCGCGCTCAGCCCCATCGCATACGCAGCGGCGATCACAGCACCCATTGAAGTTCCGGCGACTGCGTCGAATTCGATCTCGTTTTCTTCAAGAACCTGGATCACGCCGATGTGAGCAAACGCGCGCGCACCGCCGCCGCCGAGACAGAGCGCGCGAGAGACACCGAGAAGCGTTCGCGCCAGCCTGCGCACGCCGCTGCGCGTAAGGCGGTCTGTTTCTTCAATGCGCTCCGCGACACCGCGCATGCGAAGGTGTTTTTCAAAGCGGCCTTCCACAATATGGGGGAGAACCACGTCGCCCGGCCGCTCATGCGTCAGGAGAATGGCACGCGAAAAGAAATCTGGGTCGACGGTCACCGCGCGCGAAACGGTTTCCGCGAACGTCCTGCTTCTGAGGACCGAAGGATCGCGGCAGCTCTGCACGAGAAGCACACGGTCTGTCTGCTCGAGCGCTTCAAGCACGAGCCTGTCTGAGAGATCGCAGCCAGGATCAAGAATCACCGCAGCGAAGTATTTCTTGAGCAGGGCAATCAGACCTGCGAGCATACCCGTGAATTTTTTTGATTCGTCCGGGCTGAGCGCGCCATAGTAAGAAGTGACCGGTCCGTTTTCTGCGGGAGGCTTTGAGTCCGGCCAGGACTGAATCCATTCGCGAAGGTCGCGCGTCGGCCGCGCGTCGAACACGCCCGCGGGATTCCATGAAAGCACAATCACACGGTCTGCGCCGGATTCGATCATTGCATCGGCAAGCTGGGCGCACAACTCGGAACCGTTCTGCGGACTGTCCGGATAGAGAACGGCAACGCTGGGACTTTCGGGAGCCGGTTCCGGGCGCATCCGATTGCGAAGACGCTGCGACAGCAGACGCGCCAATCCCTCGCCGACCGAACTTTCTTTCGCAAGGAGTCGAAAGAACGCGGGACCGGGAATTACGAAGATTGTAGAATCGAGCGATGCCTCAGCGCTCGACGAATGCGCTTCGCCTGTGAGGAAGCTGACTTCTCCAAAGAGGCTGCCGCGGTTCTGCCGTCCGATCAGACGTTTTTCGCCCGAAGCATCCTCGCTCGTTATGCGGATTTCACCGTCTCGGACAAGATAGATCGACTGCGGCGACGCGCCCTGGCGATAGACGTAGGCTCCCTTGTGCAGCTGGGCCGCCTGAATTTCGGAAATGAATTCGGCCAGGGCCGGACTGGAAGGAGGAATCTTCTCAAACAGGGTAACTCCCTGCAGGAACCTCCGGATATTTTCAGGATCGCGCCACATCCTCCCTAATTTACGGCAAGAAACGCTTTCGCCAAACCGCGAATTCGTCCGGAGGCAGGGGCTTGCTGAATAAAAATCCTTGAACCTCATCGCAGCGGAGGTCCCGGAGGAGGGCGACCTGAGAATCGGCATCAACGCCCTCCGCCACAACCCGAAGCCCCAGCGAGTGAGCCAGAGACACCGCGGCCGCCACGATCGCTCTATGCTCGGGTTGCTGCGTCATACGCACAATAAACGAACGGTCAATCTTGAGCGCATGGATGGGCAGAGTTGCGATGTAACTGAGGGAGGAATAGCCGGTGCCGAAATCGTCCACGAACGTGCGAATCCCAAGATCGCGGAGGCGGGTCAGCACATCATGCGAGCGCGCAGGGTCCTCCATGAGGGTCGTTTCCGTAATTTCAAGCTCAAGCAGGCGGCCGGGAATCTTCGCCCTCGAACAGAGCTCTGCAATCTTGTCATAGAGATCCGGATCGCGGAGGTTTTGAGGAGAGACATTGACCGCGACGGGCACCTCGACGCCCGCCTCGCTCCAGCGGGAAATCTGGTGTACCGCCGCGCCGAGCACCCATTCCGTCAGCGGACGAATCAACCCCGTATGCTCGGCGATCGGGATAAACTCGGCAGGCGGAACGAGTCCGCGCTCGGGATGCTTCCATCGCACGAGCGCTTCAACGCCGCAGAGAAGGTTTGTTTCAAGATCGATCTTGGGCTGGAAATACAGAACCATCTGGCCGGCGGCGATCGCGCGGCGGAGCTCTGCAATCATGGCAATGCGCCGCGGGCTCTCCTGATCCGTAGCGCCGCTGTATAATACGTAAGGCATAGTAAGTGATTTCGCCTGACGGGATGCAATATCGCTTCTCAGAAGGAGGGCGTCAGGATCCACGCCGTGCTCCGGAAAAAGCGCCGCGCCGATGTGGGTGCGAACGTCGATCTGAACTTCTGCCTGCTCAATCGGATCCTCAAGCACTTCCTGCAGCCGCCGCGAGAATTCCCGCACGGCGATCTCGCCGGACTCTGGAAGAACCACTGCAAAACGGTCCCCCTCGAGCCGCGCAACGAAACGATCGCCTGCGGCATGTTCCACGCGCGACGCGATCTTTTGCAGAATCATATCCGCCTGACGAACGCCGAGCCCGTCCTGAATTTCGGTGAAATGCTGCACATTGCAGAGGACCAGCGCGAAAGGCCGCGCCGAAGAAATCATCGCGTCTATCTTTTCTCTCAAACTGACGCGGTTCGGGAGCCCCGTGAGCACGTCAAAATAGGCAAGCCGATGGACCGAGGCTTCCGCGCGTTCGCGTTCCAGCCGCGTGCGAATCGCATCAATTCCAAAGCTCAAGTCTACAGCGAGCCTGGTCAGGAGCGCGACTTCTTCAGCGTCGAATGCGTTTGGCTCTCCGGCATAAATCATGAGAGCTCCGAAAACACGACCGCCGCTCCGGAGCGGGAGCGCAATCGACGAATGAAATCCGCGGGAGACGCACTCATCGCGCCACGGAGCCATCGCCGGATTCAATAGAACATTATGGTTCAATTGAACCTGTCCTGTCTTGATGGCCATCCCTGTTGGTCCGCCCCCGAGGGCATCGTCGGCCCAGGTGATCCTAATATTTCTTAAGTACTCCTGATCTGAGCCGGACTGGGCAACCGGGCAGACGGTCTTTTGCATATCGTCCTGCGCAAAACCAACCCATGCCATCTTGTAGCCGCCCTGCTGAACAATCATGGCGCACAAACGCTCATAGAGGTCGCCCTCGCTTCCCGCATGAATGACCGCCTCGTTCGTGCCCGATACAACCCTCAGCGCGCGGTTGACGCGGCCCAGGGCTTCTTGAAAGCGCTTCCGCTCGGTAATGTCGGTCGCAATGCCTCCGAGTGCCACAACCTCGCCGGAATCATCGCGAATCGGAAACTTGTGAACAATACTCGTATGCCAGCCGTCGGGATACTTTGCCGTTTCCTCAAATTCCAGGCGTTCGCCGGTTGCAAGGACGCGGGCGTCGTGTCCCTGAAACAGCGCTGCCTGATCAGGAGGAAACAGATCTGCGTCTGTGCGAAACAGAACGTCCTTTCCCTCCATCGAGAAGGCCCTGAGAAACGCTTCATTGACGTAAAGATATTTGCCTTTCAGATCCTTTACGAAGATGAGCGAGGGCGTATTACCGAGAAACGCCAGCAGGCGCGCTTCGCTCTCCTCGAGCTTCCTTTCCGCCCGTCTTCGCTCCGTGATGTCGAATAACGTGGCTCTGCTGCGCACGAACGCTCCCGATTCATCGTACTCCGCGACGGCGTTGATGAGCACCGGAAGGATGGTCCCGTTCTTGCGGAAGATTTCAACATCCACATCCTCAATCCGGCCCTTCTGCTGGAGCTCTGCGAATCGGACCGCACACTTCTGGTGACTCTCAGGAGTGATCATCTCCATGAAGTTCGCTTTGCCGATGAGCTCTTCGCGCGTGTATCCGAGCCAGCGGAGCTCCGTTTCGTTCACCTGCAAGAAGACACCGCGCGCGTCCACGGAATGATAGCCGCAGGGCGCATTGTCGTACAGGTCCCGCGCCTCCGACAGGGCGCGTGTCAATTCTTCGAGTTGCGCGTCCACGGGAGGAACAATCCGTTATATGCGTTTGAGCGCCAGCATTTTGGCGAACCCTGGACTGGATTTTCGCCGCGGCGCAGGCGAAGCCTTCGCCGAATTTTCACCGCGGCGGGGGCACTTTTTCTGCCGCGCTTTCATCAAAATCGAAGTAGTTCGCGGTGATTTCCTCACCGCGGCGGATCGGGCGGCGTGCATACGTATCCATTCCCGATTCGTACGTATTCGGATCCGTGCTGTGGTTGATGAATCGGTCGTCGTCAATGGAGACGACGCGCAGACCGTCGCGTTTGAAGGAATAATGCCTGAGAAAGTCCTTCTGCAATTGTGCAAGGGCGTCAAATTGCTCCGGCGTGAAGGTCTGCTCGAACTGATCTACATGCTCGTAGATGATCTGGTCCTTCGCAATGTCCTCGTCCGCAAACAGGCCGAGACCGGAGATTTCACTTTTTGCGAGCCGGGTCCGCACACGCAGCATAACCGCCATTGTTACGCGGCTCGATTCGAAATGGGAATCAATAAATTCGTTTTTGGAAGCGCATCTGGTTGTGGGGCTATTTTCGAATTGCGCCGGACGGAAGACCATCTATTCTGGAGTATGCGGTCAGCCCTGTGGCTTTCTGTGTTTCTTCTGTCGGCTCTGCGCCTGTACGCAACGCCGCTTGAGTGCATGGAAAAAGCCGCAAGAGTCACGTACCTCAATCCGGCAGACAGACTGGATCTCTGCCGGGAAGCCGCAGGCACCGGGCCGGCAGAGTGCGCCGGATTTGCGGCCGATCATTTGCTTTTGAAAAGCGAACAGGTCGTCAAGTTATGCGCGGCCGCGCCATCCCAGGCCCCTGCCGAATGTATGCTGGACTCCAAAACCCTTTATGACCTGCGGCAGGATCAGCGCATCACGCTTTGTGTGGAGGCTGTCTCCGTAATGCCGGCGCTCTGCGCCAGAACGCTGCGCGACGAAACTTCTCTCACAGGAGATCAGCGGGTCCGCGCATGCGCGAAAGCGGTCTCGCTTGCTCCCGCCTCCTGTCTCGTTCGAGCGAGAAAAGAGACCCGCCTTCTTGCGGAGCAGCGAGTTTCGTTGTGCCGCGAAGCACAGGGAGATGAACCGGTCCTCTGTGCGATCCTTGCGCGCAGTTCAACGGACTTCTACGATGATGATGTAGTGACTCTGTGTCAGGGTGCGCGGAGCACCAAACCCGCTTCCTGCGCCGTCAAGGCAAAGGAGAACTTCAATTTCACGCGGGGAGATATTCTTCAGCTTTGCCGGGAGAAACGTTAGGCGCTATGCCTGGGGCATGCGCCCTTTCAGGATCAGACTGACTTCAAGCACTTCTGCTTTCAGCTGATCGACATAGCTGAGCTCGGGACATTGAACGCAGTCGCTGGAGACGTCGTAGATTTTGCCCGTATCCACATCAATGAAGTGATGGTGCGGGGTTGTATTTGAATCGTAGTAAATGCGGTCGGGAGCAAACACCAGTTCGCGGATCACGCGTTTTTCAACAAATACACGAAGCGTGTTGTAAACAGTAGCCTGACTCACCTGCTCATATTCGCGGTTCAGTTCCGCGAGAATCTCGTCGGCAGAAAGATGCTGCGGCCTTTGCAGGATCAGATGCGCAATTTCAATGCGCTGAGTCGTGGGGTTAATATCCTTCGAACGGAGGAGTTCCGCCACTTCGCGCTTGCAAAGGCCGTATGTGCACTGGTCTTCCATAGCAGTAACCTCAAGTTAGGAATGCGATTTTCGCCTGACAACCCCTTTTTTGGCGCGCCAGGGCGCATCGGGAGGGCGGATCGGGTCTGGACAAACGGAGCGGAGCGCACATGCGTCGCACTCCATCCCGCCGAAAATGCTGTCAAAATGGCCTTCCACTCGCCGGATCAGAGAAGGGTCATCGGTAATGATTCCGGCTTCAAAATTACGCCTTCGGTCGCTCTTCGCACCCATACCTGCTCCCGTGAGATTCGCTGATCCGATGTAAGCCGACATGCCGTCCAGAATGATTGTCTTCATATGTACGCGCGGACAGAGCGCCCGATCGAATCCATCGGACCTGAAGAGTTCCGGATGACGGTCGAAGCTTGCGCGAAATCTCGGACCGGGCTCCTTTGCGTGGAGGAGACGGACAGAAACACCCCGTGATACGCAGCCGGCGAGCACGGACAGAAACGACTCGAAGCGCCTTCCCGTTCGCACGTGCATGTCTTTGATATCAGCCGTTGCGATCCAGATGCGCTTTGAGGCTCGGGGCAGTCTGGTTTCAATGAACTCAGAATAGAGTTCGCTTCCGAGAACCACGGAGGTCACATTTATCCATCGGCCGGGAGCAGTCCGGGGTGAAGCCTACTGCTCCACGCACAGAAGCTTCGCGGCCGTGCTGCAGGCAGGGTTGCCTGCATCGTCAAGGGCCGTTCCCGAAGTCGACGTAGCCAATCCCGTCGTTCCCTGGTTCGGGTTTCCACTGGAGTTCGTCCAGTTGCTGCAAGTCTTTACGGCAGTCCGCCAGTCCGTGCGAAGGCCCGTCCAGTATGCGCTGCCGGTCGATGTAAATGTATTCATCATGGTCCCGAACGAAAAGATCCCATTTGAATTCGTTACAAAAATGTTCGTAGTTCCGTCCGCACGCCGGTAGAGCGTGTTCGCGGCCAGAATCCAGTTCGTATGCTCTCCCGTGCCGCCCGAGCAGTTTGCGGTCGTGCAGGCTGTGCGCGCCGCATCAGCAAGGAGAGCCTTGTATGTGCTTCCGTTCGGTTTCGTGCCGTCGCTATTGCAGCTCGCGTCCGCGCCGGCCGAGCCGCCGCGATTTCCATCAAAGAGACTGTTGCTTTCGAAGATATATTTGAACGAAGGCGTGCACGTCACTGTGATGTTCACGTCAGCACTGCTGATTGTGCCGGACCCGGACGATACGACACAGTTGTGCACGGGCGCCGTAGGCTGGGTGAGGACCGTGACGTTGTAGGACGCAGCATTCGCAAGCGTTGTGGCGAACGCAGTCGTTCCGTTCGAACTGATGCTCAGATCATCGCCGCTGTTGTTCTGTAATACGAGTGCGCCGCCAGGAGTTACGAGACCGGCAACGACTGCGT
>CAZUJO010000102.1:0-10370 GCA_964619995.1 uncultured Leptospiraceae bacterium | reverse complement strand
ATTATGGACACTACGCCTATGCCGTTCTTCCGTTTCTTTTGTTCTGCACTCTCGCCGAATCCAAAAGACGCGGTTTCCGCTTTCTGCTCGCCGCGGCCGCCCTTGCGATGTTTGTGAATGCCGGAGACAGAGAAACGCCGTCACCCCTCTTTACGCCCGATCAGAAATACGAAGCTCTGCGCAATGCAGCCCTTCGAATTCCGAGAAATGCCTGTGTCCGGGCGGAACGGCATGCGGGAGCGTTCGTACCCGTCAGAGCGATTGCGCTTCCCGCAATCCCATTCCCGGGCAATCCGCATAACAACAAACAGGGCCTCGATTCTGTTTGCGAGTCCCGCTACGTCTTGACAGACCAGGGAGAGCTTCAGAAGATCAGAGAATGAAAGGCCGCCTCGTTCGCTCTCTAAAATACATTGTTCTTGTCGTAGTATTGTGTTTCGCATGGTCCCTGGCTCGCAGTTCCTTCATCAACCGCTCGCTGTCTTCGCGCGTTTCGGAAACAGAGCGCGCAGCGTGGGCAGATCAGGCCAGGCGCGTTCGCATTACCCGCGATGAATGGGGCGTGCCGCACATCCGTGCAAAGACAGACCCGGACGCAGCCTTTGGCCTTGCGTATGCGCATTGCGAAGATGATTTCACGTTCATACAGGGAAGTCTGGTCGCTGCTCGTGGAGAGCTTGGCCGTCTCGTGATTTCGAAGCAGGCAGTTGTGAATGACTACTATGTCCGGCTTTTCAAAATCCAGGAGAAGGTGGACCGGGATTACGATAAGATCTCTCCGCAGTTTCGCCGCGTGCTCGATGGATATGCTGCGGGCGTGAACTACTATGTATTGACCCATCCGGGAGCGGCCAGGAACAAGTTTTTCCCGGCGTCGGGCAAAGACATCGCGGCAGGATTCATTCACAAGATTCCGCTGTTCATCGGCGCGGATCATGCGATGCAGAAGATTCTTGAGAAACCGCCGGCCGTAGATGACACCATCGAGAATCCGGTGGCGTATAACGGCACACCGATCGGTTCAAACGCGCATGCTGTTTCCGCCGGCCGAACAACGGACGGATCTGCATTCCTGAACGTCAATTCACACCAGCCCTGGGAAGGACCGGTTGCCTGGTATGAGGCGCATGTCGTCTCCGACGAAGGCTGGAATATGACTGGCGGAACCTTTCCGGGTGCGCCTGTGATTCTTCATGGACACAACGACCACCTGGGATGGGCGCACACAGTGAATTCTCCGGATCTTGTGGATGTTTACAAACTGACGATGGACGATGCGGGCGAGAAGTACCGGCTCGGCGAAAGCATGCGGCCTCTTGAAAAACGGCGCGAGTGGCTTCACATGGATACAGGGCTGTTCGATCTTCCGATTCCCGTCACCGTTTACGCGTCCGAACACGGGCCTGTGCTCGAATCAGAAAAATCGTTTTATGCGGTGCGCGTCTCAGGAATCGATCGATTGGTCTTTGCCGCCGAACAGTGGTTTCGCATGAACAAAGCAGCCAGTTTAAAAGAATGGAAGGACGCGATGCGCATGCAGGCGATCCCTATGTTCAACACCGTATACGCCGATGCGAAGAATATTTTCTACGTCTACAATGCGTCGCTGCCGGCGAACCGCGAACCGAACCGATCCTACCGAAAAGTACTGCGAGGCGATGATCCTCATTTGATATGGGAAGACAAACCGCTGCCATTTGACCGGCTCCCTTCTGTTGAAAATCCGCCTTCCGGTTTTATTCAGAGCTGCAACTCCAGTCCATTTGCAACGACAACGGGTCCCGGGAATCCGGATCGCGCACGCTTCCCCGTGTCCATGGGGATCGAAACGCGTCTCAGCAACCGGGCCATCCGCTCACGTGAATTACTTTCGCGGCCCGGCAAGATTTCCTTCGAAGACTTCCTGCGCATGAAGTGGGATCGAACGTATGCCGCCAGTTCGCCGATGATGGAGCTGGCAGTGAGACCCCTGCTGGAAACGTTTCAGGCGAAGACGGACGACGAAAAGCAGGCGCTGGAGCTTCTGCGCAGCTGGAACGGACGCGCGGATGACTCTCCAGGAGCTGCGCTCGCAATTCTTGTCTACCGGCCGATCTGGGAAGCCACAGATATGACGCGCGACGCACCTCCCGATCGCGCAAACGCGCTGCGCGAAGCCATCGGGTTTTTGAAGAAGCACTATGGGAGACTTGATGTTCCACTTTCCGAAATGCAGAGAATGAGGCGGGGAAACATCGACGAACCGCTGCTGGGCGGACCGGACGTGCTGAACGCAGCGCACTCCATAGAAAACGACGGGAAACTCGTTGGAGTCGCCGGTGATTCGTATGTTCTTGTGGTGCAGTTTCGACCGGCGCGGGCAGAATCCTGGTCGGTGCATCAGTATGGAGATTCCACCCATCCAAAATCGCGGCATTACGCCGATCAAATGCCGCTGTTTCTGAAGCGGATGCTGAAATCAACGCTGCGCAATGAAGCGGATCTGCGGGATCATACCGAGTGTCAGTACTCACCAGGCGAAAAGAGCTGTGCGTCGCCGGATTGAAGATGGCGATGCGCTCAAACGCCTTCAGGGCCCGTGCACACCCTTGAGAAAATCCCGAACCTCTCCATAGAATTCGTCGGGATTTTCGATAAAACTGTAGTGCCCGGTTTTTTCCAGAACGACCATCTTTGAGCGCGGGATCGTATCGTTCGTCTCCTCCGCCACTTCTTCCGGAATCACATCCGTGTCAGAATGAATGATCAGAGTCGGCACATGAATGAGCTTCGCCTGGGGACGCAGATCATAATTCAGAAGCTGACGCCAGATCAACTTTCGCACAATTTCATTGTTCTTCGCAGTGAGTTCGCTGGGTTCATAACTCATGAGCGAGATCTTCGATGGATCATAGAAGTAAGGTTTCGCATAAAGCTCGCCGTATCTTTTGATCTTTTCCGGATCTCCGGAGCCCTTGAGCTGCTCCATTTCCTCTTTTTCCGCTTCGGAACGCATGCTGTCCAGGTTCTTGAAGAAAGCCTGCTGCGATTCCCCGGTCAGGCCCGAGGAGTTCGCAAGAATCAGGGAGCGAACGTTCTGGGGATGTTTGATTGTGTAGTTCAGCGCCAGGAGCCCGCCCCAGGAATGGCCCAGAATATTGATGCGTCTGAGACCGAGATGACGCCGAACCGCGTCCAGATCTTCCACGAAACGTTCAACTGTGACACTCTTGTCCGCCGCGATCGCCTTATCGTTGTTATCTGGAAGTCGGCACTGCGAGGCGCCGGTGCCGCGCTGATCGTAGAAGATGAGGCGGTAGTCTTTGCTCAATTCGAGCATCGAATTGTACATATAACGGTGATCCATTCCCGGACCGCCGTGGATGATGACCAGGGGCTGACCTTTGCCGACCACTTTGTAGTAGATGGAGCCTCGCGGTACGAGTACGGTCGCTTCGCGTACGCGCAAACCGGGCGCCTGTCCCGCAGCCGGCACTACAAACAGGAGGAGAAGAAGAATGAGGGCGCGCAGACTCATCCCTGAGTGTGGCCCGGTACTGCCTGGTAAACGGGAAAACTGGACCGCTCACCCTTGCCTTTCAACGGATAATCCTTCCGCAGCGCATGCCCTTCAAATTCTTCCGGAGTCAACAGACGTTTCAACGAAGGATGGCCTTTGAATTGAAAGCCGTACATGTCGTACACTTCGCGCTCGGCCCAGTTTGCTCCTGTGAACAGGGACGCAACACTGTCCACGCTGGGGTCGCTCTCCGGCAGGAAGGCCGAGAGCTCCAGGCGCACGCCGAGGGACGGAGACAGAAACACATAGATAACCGCATAACGTTCCGGTTTTTTTTCGGAGAGTTTCGAAAAATCAGCGCCAGTAATATCTGTGAAGAAGCGGAATCCCAGCTCCGGATCCTCTTTGACTTTCTTGATGATTTCGAACACGCGTGCCCGCGGGATTGTTCCAACGACGGATGCGCCGTCCGAATGGACGTTCTCCGCTCCGAGAGCTTCGATGCGCATTTTTACAGTTTCGAGGTTTGCAGGTTTGAAGGTGATCATTTCGAAGCCCGTTCTACATAGTCCTGCGAACGCGCCTGACCTTTCTTTGCTTTTTCCTGAATCATCATCACTGCGTCAATGAAGGCTTCCGGACGCGGAGGACAACCCGGGATATACGCATCGACCGGGATGAAGTGATCAATCCCCTGGACCAGCGCGTAGGTATCAAATACACCGCCGCTCGAAGCGCAGGCGC
This sequence comes from uncultured Leptospiraceae bacterium, assembly GCA_964619995.1. Lineage (GTDB taxonomy): Bacteria > Spirochaetota > Leptospiria > Leptospirales > Leptonemataceae > JAEUSB01. The sequence continues at coordinate 6,127 of CAZUJO010000102.1, read as the reverse complement.
CCATGGAGATGCACCATTTAGGCTCCGGCATTTGTTCCCAGATTCTTGTAAGCACGGGCATCATTTTCAGAGACACACGCCCGGAAACGATCAAGAGGTCGGATTGACGCGGAGAAAATTTCAAAACCTCAGCGCCGAAGCGCGATGTATCATACTTCGGCATGTAGGATGCCATCATTTCGATCGCGCAGCAGGCGAGACCGAACGGCATGGGCCACAGGCTGTTCGCGCGGGACCAGTTGACGACTGCGTCCAGACGTGATGTGGCAAAATCAGCGCTTTTGTTTATTCCCATTCGAATACCTTCAGCTTAATCACATACCAGAGCCCGAGTACAACGATGCCCGAGAAAATCACAACGGCCACAAGGCTCTCAAGCCCAAAGGAACGGTAGCCGACAGCCCAGGGCAACAGGAAAATCGTTTCGATATCAAACAGCATGAAGAGGAGCGCAACAACATAGAACTTCAGCGCGTACGGCTTGTGCGGAGAATCCATTTGATCGAGCCCGCACTCGTAAGGATCAAACTTATGTTTGCTCGAAACTTTCGGTCCGAGAAAGGCCTGTACGGTGAGACCGCCCACGGCCACGACCGTGGCCACAACGAAGAAGACGGCAAAAGGCCAGTACTGATCGAGAACCGGATTCATGAACGCAAAATCCGGCCGATCCAGACATCTGTAAATCGAAAAAGGGATGCGCCTGAGGCAGCCGGATTTTCAGGCCTGGCGGCTCGCGTCTGGGGCGCGCTCCCGTTCGCCGGACAAATGCGCACTCCCGGATGCGCCGGGAAAAAGCCCGGATCTTCGACCAGATCATTCAGAGCCTTCCGATTCTGGGCAGCCGTTCCGTTCAAAACATACGACGGACTGCTTCCACGAATCGGCGCGTCTTTGACGGCATTTAGTTTGTATTTATTTACCATCTCGATCGTGATTTCCTGACCGACGTAGACGAGGAAGCACGGACCGTTCTTCTCAATGCGGAAGATATAACCGAAATCCGCTGCCTTCCCGTCTTTGATATCCCGGTATTCGCCGATGATGCGCCCTTTCACGCGCGCGAATCGCAAAAGGGCCGGAGTCTCCTTCGGCCGGGGAATCAGCCGGTATTCATTTCGCGCGGACGCTTTTTCAATTCGCACGGGCGGATCTGTGGTCCTCGGAACATCCCAGGTCCCGACGATCTCCGGGAACTCAATCCATTCACCCGGGTCAAGAAGCTGACCGCGAAAGTGTTCGCATCCGGCAAGAACGAAAAGAGCAGAAAGAGTAAACGCAAGAACCGCGCGGATCTTCATGCTGCTCTCCTGCCGATTTTCATCCGCTGCAGCCTGAGCGCGTTGGTAACAACAGAAACAGAACTCAAAGCCATAGCACCTCCCGCAAGCCACGGCGCAAGGAGACCGGAAGCCGCCACCGGAATACCGAGCGAGTTGTAGGCAAGAGCCCAGAAGAGATTCTGGCGGATGTTGCGCATGGTGCGCCGGCTTGCTTCGATCGCGTCGGCGACCCCGTTCAAATCACCGCTCATCAAGCTCACATCAGCGGCTTCCATGGCGACGTCCGTTCCCGTGCCAATCGCAAACCCGGTGTCGGCTGTGGCGAGCGCCGGCGCATCATTGATTCCATCGCCGACCATGCCGACGCGCCGGCCGGCTGCCTGCATTTCGCGCACGATCTGCGCTTTTCCGGCGGGCAGCACTCGCGCGGACACGCGGTCAATTCCGCATTGCGATGCGATCCAGCGCGCGGCCCGCTCATTGTCGCCGGTGATCATATACGTTTCGAGCCCGAGTTCATGAAGCCTTCGCACGGCTTCCTTTGAAGAAGGCTTGATCTGATCCGCCACCGCTATCAATCCCGCATAACGTCCGTCAACTGCGACATAGACGACGGTCTTTCCCTGGTTTTCCAGAGTCTGCCCGTCTGTGCCGTCCGAAAGCGATATCTGATGCTTCGCGAGGATTCCTTCGGTTCCAATGACAACCAGCTTCCCTTCCACCAGCGCGGTGATTCCTTCTCCCGGCGAGGCGAGAAACTCAGTGGGAGGCGAAAGCGTAAGCCCTCGTTCCTCAGCCGCATGGGCGATCGCCTGACCGATGGGATGCTCGGAGCGTGATTCCGCTGACGCCGCAAGACGCAAAAGTTCCGTTTCATTTTCTAGAGCGGCAATATCAGAAACCGCGGGCCGGCCAGTTGTGACGGTTCCCGTCTTATCGAGAAGAATGAGGTTCAACCTCCCCGCGGATTCGAGATGCTCGCCTCCTCGAAACAACACTCCTGCCTCCGCCGCTCGCCCGGTGCCTGCCATGATCGACGCCGGCGTTGCAAGGCCGAGCGCGCAAGGACATGCGATGACCAGAACGGCGATCGTTCGTTCAAGGGCCTGAGAGAAATCTCCGGGTACGAACAGGAAATAGGCCAGCGCTCCACTGAGCAGCGCGGCCAGCACAACAAACGGCACAAACACCGCTGATATCTGATCTGCGATTCTCTGGATCGGCGCCCGGCTTCCCTGCGCTTCTTCGACCGCCCGGACCACGGACGCAAGGGCCGTTTCTTTTCCGATGCGGTCGGCGAGGATCTGAAGCGTACCGTTCATGTTCATAGTTCCGGCAAAAACCGAGTCGCCCTTCCGCTTGTGCACGGGCGCGCTTTCGCCGGTAAACATGGATTCATCGATGTGCGACTCTCCCTCAATTACATGACCATCCACAGGGATACGCTCCCCCGGACGGAGCTGGATCCGATCCCCGGCGATGACCTCGGCCAGGGGGATCTTCTTTTCGACTCCATCGCGGATCACACTTGCCGTATCCGGTTGAAGCTTCATCAGCCGCTCAATGGCGCCTGACGTTCTTCCGGTGGCCATCGCTTCCAGATATTTTCCAAACACGATCAGGGTAACGAGCACAGCGCTCGTTTCAAAGTAGAGGCCCTGATGGGCATGCCCCCGCAGAGCGAGAAGGAGACTGTAGAAGAATGCGGCAGACGTGCCGAGCGCGACGAGCACATCCATGTTCGCCGTGCCATTGGCCAGAGCCCGAAAGGCGCCCCGATAAAAAGCATATCCGATGATGAACTGAACGGGCGCGGCCAGCGCCAGCTGCAGCCACGGGTTCATCAGAATCTCCGGCACGTAGATATGAACAAACGGCAGGTGGCCGCCCATGGTCCAGAGCAGCGGCAGCGAAAACAGAGCCGATGCAACGAATCGATTCCTGAGCCGGCGAATTTCCTTTTTCTTCAGCGAGCTAATCTCGCTTTCTTCCTGGGGGATCACCCCTTCATAGCCGAGATCATGAATCTTCGCAATCATGGCATCGGGAGCGACCAGCTGGTTCGAATAGATAACCTGTGCCGAGCCTGTGGCAAAATTCACAGTAGCGCTGTCCACGCCCGGAAGTTTCCCGAGGCCTTTTTCGATGCGCAGAGCGCAGGTAGCGCACGTCATACCTGTAATCTGGATATTTGCCTGCATAGAATCAATAAGCAGGACGGGGGGCTGAATTCAACTCTTGTTTTTGATTCCCCCCGCTGCGCTTGACAACGCTGGAACGAGCGTATGGAATAGGCCCATGATCCGAACCCTGTTTCTTCTGTGGCTGGGCCTCTGTGCGCTCATTGAATTTTCCCTGGCCTTCGCCGGTCTTTTTGCCCCGGAATTCATGCGGGCGCAGTTCCACCTTACGACCACGGAAGACACGAAATTTTTGACGTTCGTGATCGCCTGGCTTTTGCTCATCATTGCGATTGTATGCGGGCTTGCGTGGCAGTGGTCCGTGCGCGGCAAGCGCTCAGGTTACATACTCACCAACTGGCTGGCCATTTTCTGGATTGGAATCGGCATCGGTATCTACGTTCAGTCTCAGGGACTTCGCATGGACAACCTCGCGCTGGACTCAGCGAAAGGTCTCATCCTTCTCGCATTGAACCTTGCCAACGACCGCCTCGGCTGAAGACAGCCTTCTACCAGCTTCCGCTCGCGCCGCCGCCCCCAAAGCTTCCGCCTCCGCCGCTGGTCCCTGAATCGGAACTGGACGAGCTCGAGGAGCTTCCCGATGAACTGGAACTCCAGCTGGAGCTGGAACTGCTGGAGGAACTGGAGCTTGAGCTCCACGAGGAAGTGTCGCTTCCGCTCGCCAGGCGCGAGAAGAGAAGAATGAGCGCGTTCAGTGCAATCACCACAAGGATTGCAGTGGAATCGGCGAACAGCAGACCAATGAAGTATTGACCGGCAAGATAGATCACCATTGCAATCAGATACCGAATCACGGACATGGACGCGAAGAACGCCCCGACAATGAAAGTCATGATTACAAGAATCGTCAGAGCGATAGGCGCCCACTTCGCAAGCTTCGCCTCCGGTTTGTAGGCAGGCTCGGGAAGCGGCTCGTTCTGGATGGTTGCAATGATTGTCTGCACTCCGATCTTGATACCGTGATAAAACTCAGCGTTCTTGAAATAAGGAACGATTACGGTATCAATGATCTGCTTTGCGCGCGCATCCGGCAACACGCCCTCGAGACCATAGCCGACTTCAATGCGAAGCTTCCGATCATCCTTCGCCACAAGGAGGATCACACCGTCGTCTACGCCCTTTCTTCCAATCTTCCACTTCTCGGCCACGCGGATCGAATACTGCTCAATCTCTTCGGGCTTTGTCGTTGGAACAATCAGAACCACAATCTGACTTCCCTTCTTCTTTTCGTAAGCCTCGAGAATTCCGTTTAGCTCCTGGATCTCACTCGACCACAATGTGTTTGTGAGATCCGTTACACGATTGTGCAACTCTGGAATTGGCGCCAGGTTCTGCGCCCGCAGAGGGAATGATACTGCCGTAAGGGCAATCAGTGTTATGAGAATCCGCCGCATACCCTCTGTTAGGGCCTGCTTCCGAATCTGGCAAACAAAATCAATTGCCCGAAGGTTGTTTGAAGCGAAGAAGTCGGAGCGAATTGAGAACCACGGTTAAAGAGCTCGTGGACATGAAAAGGGCCCCGGCAAGCGGGATAATCCACCCGGCACATGCCATAGGAATCAGCAGAACATTGTACACAAAACTCAGCGCCAGGTTCTGCGTCACGATGGATCGGGCGGACCGTGACAGCTTCCACAGGCTTAGAAATTGCCGCAGATCGTTTCGGAGAAGAAGGACGTCTGCCGAGTGCAGAGAAATTTCTGAGGCGTTCGCAAATGAAACACCCGCATGCGCCTGGGCTAGAGCGACCGAATCGTTTATGCCGTCGCCCACCATGATTGTAATTCCTGACTTCTGGCGCAGCTGAATGATTTCTCGTTTTTGTTCCGGGGTCTTTTCAGCATAGATCTCTTTGATTGCAAGACGCTCCGCAATTTGCGCGGCGTTCGCCGCTGTGTCGCCGGTAAGAAGAAACACATCCGTTTGCTTTGAGAGCGAAGCCACAACCCCTGCGGACTCGCGGCGAATCGAATCTTCCAGGAGAAACACGCCGAGAAGTTCCGGCGTGCGCCCAGAAAGGCGCGCAAGGTATACCGCCATCGAGCCTGGAACATGGACGGGTTGCACCGATACATTCAGCTCTCCCATCAACCTGTGACTGCCCAGCGCATAGCTCGCTTCCGCTGAGCGCGAAATGATTCCGAGCCCCGGACGATATTCGACCTCGCCCAGGTCCGGCAGATGCGCGCGAGCGCCCGTCAGTCTCTGCAATGAATGAAACGCGCGCGCAATCGGGTGACGGACGTCGGCCCGCTTCTGCAGCTCCGATGCGAGCGCCGCCAGGTATTCCTCAGAAAACAAAGTGTCCACGACCATAACTCGCGTGACTTCAGGTTCGCCGCGTGTGAGCGTTCCGGTCTTGTCGAACGCGACTGCGTTCGCGCGCGAAATCAACTCCAGAGTCGCTCCGTTCTTCAAGAGACAACCCAGATCAAACGCCTTCTGTACGGAGACCGTAAAGACCGTCGGTACTGCGAGACTGAGAGCGCACGGGCACGCAGCAATCAAGAGCGTGATTGTATTGAGGATGGCCGAATGCAGATCGTGGCGGTAGAACTGCCAGTAACAGAAAGTGAAACTCGCCGCAATCAGCGCAAACCCGATGAAGGCCCGGCTCGCACGATCAGTAAAACGCAGTACGCG
>CAZUJO010000101.1:0-10392 GCA_964619995.1 uncultured Leptospiraceae bacterium | reverse complement strand
TTGCCGGCCATATCGTAGATGCCGAACGGGTTCGGAGGAAAGCTGCCGACCGGAGAGGGAACATCATCCCATTTGTCCGCGCCGCCCGTTCCAAGATAGTTCGCCAGGTCGTGGCTGATTTCGCCGTTCTTCGTAGGGTATTTGTATGACTTTCCGCCTGAGGCGGCATATTCCCATTCCGCTTCCGTTGGCATGCGAAGGCCTGCCCATTCGCAGTATTTCTGGCCGTGCATGAACTTCACGCCGATCACTGGCTGGTTGTTTGCGTTGAAAGCAGGATCGTCCATGGCCTGCGGGTCTGGATAGCCTTCCGCGTCGCGGAATCGTCCGTACTGCGCGTTTGTGACTTCGTACTTGCTGAGCCAGAATCCTTCGACCTTCTGCCTGTGCGCCGGCTTTTCATCCGGATCTCCTGAATCGGAGCCCATGGTGAACTCGCCGCCCGGAATGAAAACGAGGACGCTGCCGTCTTTGGGATTTGTGTATTCATCGCCGGCCTGCGGGGGGCGTCCGCCCGGCTTCCACTGTTTGTTCTGAGCGGGCGCCGTGGAAAGATAGAAGAGAGAGCCGATGATTGCGAGCGCTATGAAACGAGAGTTCTTCATTTGTCGGCCTTCTTCGCAGTCCACTGCGTTCCAAAAGATCCTGTGTCGTTTGTGAGTTCACCCTGGCCGCCCGGCAGAATGCGTCCGGAAAAAATCGCCGGGTTTTCGCGGCCCATGATCGGGACGCGGAAATAGACGCTGTCTCCCCAGACATACAGATCTGTGATCGCATAACGTTTGTCGGCCTCATATTCTGCCGTCCAGCCTGCTGTATCGCGCACTAGAGTCAGCGTGCCGCTGAAAACTTTCTTCGCTTCGGGAAGCTCGATCTTCCATTTCCCTTCCGGATTGACCGGCGCGCGTTTCGCATCGAGCTTTGATGCGGCCCCGTCCAGAACCAGGGAACCCGTCATGCGATCTCCGTCTATTGTGCCTTTCAGAATGAATTTCTGAGATTTGCCTCCGCCTGTCAGCGTTGTTTCCAGGATGAGGTTTCGTCCGTCCATCTTCCCTTCTACTTCTGACTTTGCGGAACCTGCCTGAATGGTGCCGGTTACCACCTGAAATTTCTGGCGAAGATCCAGGCGGAAGCTCTGCGCGCCCGCGCTGAAATTCCACGTTCCTCCGGCCGCGGCGGGAATGACCCAGTACATGATTTTGTGATCTCTCGCGCGCGTGTTTTCAATGAGCGCATCCGGCTTCCAGTCGGACATGTGGAATGCATGCGTTACGACTCGCGTTCCGGGCTTCAGCATTCGAAACAGCCTGGGGCGCATCTGAAGATTGATTTCGTCGAGCAGGTACATAGTAACGACCGTTGCCGAAGAAAGATCAGCTTTGAAAATATCTTCGCGGCGAAACTCGACCTTGCTTTCAACTCCCGCCACCTTTGCGCGTTCGCGCGCTTCGATCAGCCGCTGCTCGTCGATATCGTATCCGATGGCGCGGGCTCCCAGCTTTGCCGCTGCGATCACAATTCGTCCGTCGCCGCAGCCGAGATCAAACAGGATGTCCTGGGCTTTCACGCCCGCTGCCTTGATCATTGCTTCTACAACTTTCGGATGCGAAGGCTCGTACGGCACGTCGAGATCTTGATTCGGAACCTCATCTGCGAGCAAAGGGAGGGCGGCGAACAGGAGCGCAAGGGAGAGCTTTTTCATATGTTTTGCAGAATTTGGACGCAGATCGTAAGAATCAAGGCTGAATTTTTTCTTTGCAGTCCGGATCGGAATTCCATACAGTCACTGTGAGCGATCTCAACGAAGAATTTGTCCAGGAAGCAAGAAATCGGGGGCAGGCCGCGCGCGCAGCCTTTCGACTCCTCAGGTCTTCTCCTTCTTCCGCGCGCAACCAGGCGCTGAACTATCTTGCAGAGTCGCTCGAAAACCCGGACGTAACAGCGCGCATCCTCCAGGAAAATGAAAAGGATCTCGCAGCCGCAAAAGCGGGCGGACTGAAAGAATCTCTCGTAGACCGCCTGAAGCTTGATGTGAAGCGGATGAAAGACATGGCGTCCGCCGTGCGCGAGATTGCGCAGTTTCCGGATCCCGTTGGCGAAGTAATCCGCGGGCGCACGCTGAAAAGCGGCGTGCGCATGGTGCAGAAACGCGTTCCGCTCGGAGTGGTGTTTACTGTGTTTGAGTCACGGCCCAATGTGACGGTCGACATCGGCGCGCTCTGCGTGAAGAGCGGGAATGCCGCGATTCTGCGCGGCGGCAAGGAAGCAATTCACACAAATACGGCGCTGCACGAAGTGTTTCAGGACGCTCTGAAGAAAGCATCTCTGCCTGCTGACAGCGTTCAGATTGTAAAGAATACAGATCGATCGTTGATGCTGGCGTTTCTGAAGCAGGACCAGTTGATTGATCTTGTGGTTCCCCGCGGCGGAGAGGCCCTCATTCAGTTTACCGTGGAGAATTCGCGCATTCCTGTCGTGAAGCACGACCGCGGTGTCTGCAATCTTTTTGTGGATCAGAACGCGGACGCGGATCTCGTGCTGCGCGTTGCGGCGAATGCGAAGCTGCAGAGACCGAGCGTATGCAATGCGGTCGAGAATCTCATTGTGCACCGGGACTATCCGCATACAAAGAAGCTTCTCATGGGACTGGAGCAGGAAGGAGCGATTCTGCTCGGCGACGACGAATCACGGACCATCTACCCGGGCGTAGGCGCCATAACTGATCCCGACGCAGAGTACGCGATGGAGTATCTCGACAACAGACTTGCCGTGAAGATGGTCGGGTCCGTAGAAGAGGCAGTTGAATTTATTTACAAATATGGAAGCGGGCACTCAGAAGCCATTCTTTCGCGCGACGTGGAAGCCATTGACCGCTTCGTTGCGAGCGTGGACTCTGCGGCTGTGTTTGTGAACTGCTCCACCCGGTTCCACGACGGCGGACAGATGGGTATGGGCGCCGAAGTCGGGATTTCAACGGGCCGGCTCCATGTGCGCGGACCCATGGGTGTAGAACACCTCACGACGACCACCTACGTTATGGAAGGCGAAGGCCAGGTAAGACTGTAACGGATCCGCGCTTTGCGGCTATTCTTTGACGCGGCGGGGACCTTCGAGCATGCGGCGCATATGCGTCAGGGAGTGGTTCACCCGCTCTTTGCCCGACTTTGTTTTGGCGACCACGCACGATCCCATGGCCCAGTGAAGGATTGTGTTGGCTCCGGCAGATGAGTCGAGGTCCTTTCGCAGCTGACCCGATTTCCTCGCATTGTCAATCGCTTCGGTGAAGATGGCTTCCACCTGGTCGTAGTGCTGATTGGTCACGGTGGTTACCGTGCGGTCCTCGGGCACGAGTTCAAGGGAGCTGTTGATCATAAAGCAGCCGCGTCGCGCGTTTTTCTTATCTGTCACGCCGGCAACGCGATCGAGGCATTTGTGCAATCCTTCGAGAGGATCGGACGCGGAATGAATGATCTCTTTGAGTTGCGCGAGAGTCAGCGTTGAGTATGTCTTCAGCGACTCAATAAAAAGCGAATGCTTGTCGCGAAACGCTTTGTAGAGGCTTCCGCGAAGCACGCCCATCGCCTCGGTCAGATCTGATATCGAGGTGGCGTGGTACCCTTTGTCCCAGAAGAGCTCCATGGCAATGCGAAGAACTTCGTCTCTCTCAAATTCGCGCGGCCGTGCCATTTCTGCGAGTACGCGAAGAGAGGGGTTCTGAGTCTAGAAAATTTCGCACGAAATGCACTTTCGCGCGCGAAAAAAATCTTTCGTACGCGAAGATCTTCGCTTCGGCCCGGCAGGCGAAAATGCTCTGCAAAACCATATCTTCGCGCACGATTCGGCCTTTCGCGCCATTTCGCTCATGGTCTTCGCACGAATCTCAGGATGCGCGAAATGAGCCGCGAACGGAATGGTACGCGAAAATGCTGCAGTTTGTCCGGGTTCAGGACGCTGTAGACGGCATTGATCTTCTCGTCAGAGTACGAAAGCGAAAGCACGCAGTAGATTTCGCCGCCAGACAGAAGCACGAGCGCGGGTTCGCCGCCCGCTTGAATGATCGCAGGCCATGCATCCCGCGGCATCTTTCGCGCGACCCCCAGGAGGCCGCGGATGCAGCGATCCGCGCCCGTCACGACATTTCTCGCAGCGGTTACTTTTCCGCCTCCGTCCGAGATGAGCTTCGCATCCTCGGCCAAAAGACGTGTCAGAGTTGAAACGTCGCCCCTTCGCACGGCGGAAAGAAACGCCCGGAAAAGACGCTCGCGCGTTTCGGGATTGGCCTCGAACCGTTTCCGGTCCGAGGCTACATTCTGGCGCGCTCTTGAGGCGATCTGCCGGCAGTTCTCTTCTGATTTTTCGATGATCTGCGCAATCTCGCTGTAGTCAATGTCAAAGACGTCGCGCAGCAGAAAGACGGCGCGCTCCACAGGCGTCAGGCGCTCAAGCACAAGCAGAAAGGCCGTGGAGAGACTCTCCATTCGTATGTATTCTTCTTCGGGCCCCGTTGCAATTGGTTCCGGCAGCCATGGGCCGATGTAAGTCCTGCGCCGCTCGTAGGCAGAACCCAGAAAATCAATGCAGATTCTCGTGATTAAGGTGATCAGAAATGCCCGTGAATTCTGCACAGTCGCCAGCGCCACCGAGCGGAATTTCAGGAAGCCCTCCTGTAAGAGATCTTCCGCGTCGGCCGCGCTGCCGGTCATACGATAGGCGATCTGAAACAGGAGTTTCCTGTGTTCTGAAAAAACTGCTGCGTGGCTCATGTTGCGGCCGCAAACATTCTTTCTTCTTCTGTGCGAATTTCCGTTGAAACGGTGAGCGAGGCGAGGGCAGCTTCGGCGGCAATTCTGCCCGTGCTCGCGGCGCGATCGGCGATCATTCCTTCTCCCTGCACCCAGTCTCCGGCGCGAAACAGCCGTTTGTCGGGATAGATGCGGACCGGCGCGTTTCGACCCGGCATATCATGCGCAACCGTCATGTTCGGCAAAAATCGCTTCTGCACAATTCGTTTCTCGCAGCCGGGCTGAAAGCTGGCAAGGAAATCCATCAGCAGCCGCTCTGTTTCTGGTCCGGCCTGTTCGTCCGCTTTCAGATACCGTACGAGATGAATCACCTGGGCCGGGCCCAGGTTCGCGCTTGCCGAATGCACGGAAAGATAAAGCGGCTCGGTGATATCCTGCGCGAATATACGATTCGGCAGAGGAAGCTCACTCAGCGCAACATCGAGACATGCAGCGCGCACTGGTCTGAGGTTATGCGAAATACCGAGCCAGGCGCTTTCCTCTGCAGGCGATGCGGCCAGAATTCCGGCCCGCCCGATGACGGAATCTCCAGTATTCAGAGAGAGGGTCACGTCGCCGGATGTTGCGCGCACACCGTCTACTGCCGCAGCAACGATGCGCACACCCTTCGCTTTCGCCCGATGAACGAGGCCGTCCACGATGGTCTGCCATCCCCCGTCGAGATAGAGAACGCCGCCTGACGCGCGCCGAAGCTGGTCGGCGGCATCGGCCCCGGAGAGCCGTTCGGGTTCGGCACAGTATGTGGACAGGCGCACAAGCGCTTGCGCGAATTGCCGAGCGGGGAGATCGCGAATGGCGTCAAATTCAGTTTCGAGCGGCTCCTGGTTCATGCGGCCCATGATGGCCCGTCCGTAGAATCGAATGAGATCGCGCCTGCCCTTCAGGGAAAACCAGGGATGAGTAAGAAGGCGCATAACGTTCACAGGCATGGGCGCAAACTGGCCGTTGCACCGCATGAATACGCCCGATGCGGCGCCTGGTTTTCCGGATACCGCAATGCCCAGTTCCTTCAGCGTCCGCGCCAGATTTCCGCGCACATACAGCGCATGGGCTCCCTGGTTGAATACGATGCCGTTCTCGATGCGGCTGCGGGCTCTCCCTCCCGGACGTTCCGAGCGGTCGACGAGCAGGACTGCGGCGCCGGAGTCGGCTGCGCGGTTTGCTGCAATCAAGCCAGCAATGCCCGCGCCTGCTATGACGATGTCTGCGCGATTGTGTTCGATGGGACTCATGTGAAAACTCCTTCCTTTTTCAGGGGAGACGGAGCTCGAAGCCGGTTTGTGACAGGGGATCGTCGTTTTTTGTCAGGCGGCGATTCTTTTGGCGGGCGCTTTTATCTGCAGGATGTCAGGGACAGGATACGCGCTTGAATACGACCGGCTTGTGAAATACGTAAACGTCATCGTCCCAGATGACCGTGATGGTGCCCGCAGTGCGGTTCAGGTTTCCTTTGAATCGGTCCATCTCGTAATTCCAGTCGGGCTGCTGTGGATCCATGCAGATCCGGTCCGTGCCGTTCAGCTGCGTCGTGCGAAAGAAGAACTGATCTCCGTTCAATGCGCCTTCGCCCGTCAGGCGAAATCGGACGATGTGATCCGGCATCGCGCAGGCGGCGGGCGGATGCGCGGGGCTCAGATTCGGAGAGTAACTGAGATTGTTGAGTTTGCCGAGGATTTTATCGCCGCGCCGTTCTTCGAGAACGAGGGTGAGGTGCTGCTTTCTTTCTCCGTGTGTTGTGAGCGCGACCCAGGTTCCGAGGATGGGATCCTGTTTGCACTTTTCTTCCGCGGCAATGGAAGCGCGAACTGAACTTGCGCCCGCCGCAGCGAGCAGGCCTGCGATGCAGGAAAGAATCAGGAACCGGCGCGCCGAATACGGGCGCCGGCGCAGGCCGGCATCATTCTGCCGGCGATGGGTATTGTTTGAGCGCATCAAAATACGATAGAGCGCGTATCATCATGTAATCGGGTTTCAGCGCATCTGTTTTGTGCAGGCGCAGGTATTCCTCCGCTCTGTCGTTGTTCTGCACGACGGCCTTGATTTTCTGGACCCACGCTTCGCGGGCTGGATTCTTTTCGCGGGCCTGCAGTTCCGGCAGATGCTTCCACATATCCTCTTCGCGGAAGCGGGGAGGGAATGTGTTGTCTTCTTCTTCAGAAAGAGCAATGTCCGGCTGCACGCCGTAGACCTGGATCGTGTAGCCGTTCGGCGCATAATAACGCGCAGACGTCAGCTTGAGGAGGATCTTGCCGCGCGGCAGAAGGCTCTGCACGGAGGCTTTGCCGAAGCTTCGTTCGCCGAGAACGAGCGCTGTGTTGTGGTCCATCAAAGCGGATGCGACGATTTCGGATGCAGATGCGGAACCGGCGTTGATCAGAACGATCATAGGAAGATCGGCCGGAATCATGCGCGATTCATCTGCGCGTCTCTCTTCCGTCTCGCCGCGGCGCTTGATCTGCACGACCACGCGGTTGTCCGGAATGAAAAGTCCTGCGATACGGATCGCTTCGTCGAGGTCGCCTCCCGGATTGCCGCGAAGGTCCAGCACAAGGCCGCCGAGGCGTCCGCCGGATTTTTGCAGCAATGATTTGTACTCGTTGCGAATGAGTTCCGTGGGCCGCTTGTCTGCGAAGAGGAACGAGCTGAGTTTGATGACGCCGATCTTGCCGTTTTCGTAGTAGGTGGAAGAAACGGATTTCTGTTCGATTCGCGCGCGCTTGATCCGGATGACGAGGTTCGCCGCCTCGGTCTTGCGTTCGATTTCCAGGCTTACAAATGTGTCTTTCGGGCCGCGGATGCGTTTTACAACATCGCCTAACGGCAGATTATCGATGGAGTTTCCGTCGACCTTTACAATGACGTCTCCCGCGCGAATTCCTGCATTGTGGGCCGGAGATCCCGGCAACGGCGTCTCTACGACGACGTCCTGGCTTCCGCCTCCGCGCAGCATCGCGCCGATTCCTTCAAAGGAGGAGTCTTCCGATTCTTTCAGGATCTTATTCCAGGATTCCTTATCAATGACTGCGCTGTGCGGATCCATGCTTTCGAGAAAGCCGTTGGTCGCGGCAAAGAATACGTGCTGGATTCCGAATGGATCATCCTTGTAAGGATTTTCGCCTTTGAAGCTGGGAGGAAGGCTGCTGTATTGATTCTTGTTCTTTTCGATCCACGCAATGACGGTTTCAAAGTCTTTGCGTCCGAAGCCGACTTCGCCCCAGGCCTTTTCGCGCTCTTCCTGTTCCTGCTGCGCTTCCTTGCGCGCCTTTTCTACTTCTTCGAGGCGCTGTTTGGCGCTGATGAGCTTGCGGCGTTCCTTTTCTTTCGCAGCGAATGCGTCCTGCTTCTTCTCCCAGGCCTTGTAGTCGGGGGCAACCACGATGTAGGCTGCGCCTTTTTCGATTTCAAGAATGGCGCCGGGGATCTTTTTTTCCTCGGGAGCCTTTGCCTGCTGCGCCATGTAGAACTTGCGAGGGAAAAACAACAGAGGCGTGGGCAGAGAGCGGAGGGCTGCCTCCGATGCGGCCACATAACCGCGGTTCTCGTTGATGCTGTCCGGATCAATGTAGTTGTTGCGCGCGAATTTTACGATTTCATCGAACTGGTTCCAGGAGAACTCCCCCGGAACGCTTCGGCTCTGTGCGGGATTACAGCCGATACTATAGACAAAGGCGGCCAGAATGGCAGACAGCGCAAAAGACTGGAAGGGTTTCACGAAAATCAACCTCAGGGTAAACACGGTGGTTGGATCGTTCATGGCGGATGGTGCAATCGCGTCGATTCTTTTCATGCTTTTCTGTGCGTGCAGTCAGCCGCCCGTCAAGGACCGCCCCGTGCACGATCGGTTAGACGCATATGAGCTGGCTTTTCATCTATATTTTCGTGAAGAAAAGAAAGAAAAAGCCATCGACCTGCTCACCTGGGCCTGCCAGAGCCTTGAGGACCAGAGGGAGGTCAGCTGCTATGATCTGGGCCAGATTCTTGTGCGCGAGGGGCGGATGGACGATGCCGTGAATGCGTTCGCGCTGTCCTACAAGATCCGGCCAAACGGTCCCGCGCTTTCCTCCTTATATGAACTCTGGGCGGCGGGTTTCGGCCCAGAGCCGCCGAGCGCTCCTCGACTTGTGCGATTGGCGAAAGGGATTGAGCGCAGCTGCCGGGCCGGCCGAAAATCAGAGGCCATGGCGGCGCTTCAGGCGGCGGGAAGCGATGTCCCCCGCGAGTTGTTTACGCAGCCCTTCTTTGCGGAGTGTCTTGCGGGACCCGAATTCGCCGCCGCAGTCTCTGTTCTGACTCCGAGGCCGGTTCCGATCGAACTGATTTACCGTCAGCGCGCAGAGGCTCATGCTCTGCACAGCGTCTTCGACGTCGCTCCGTATCTTCATGCCGAGGCGCTTGCATATCAGTCGACTCATCCGGTCAACTCTGCGTGGAGATCGTTCGTCGAAGCGGCAAAGGCAGGCAATGCAGCGGGTGCCGAGCGTTTTCTTGCGCTCTTCTACAGCGCGCTCGAAAGCAAACGCACGTCAGACGGACGCGTGGATTCTCAAATTCTGGCGATGAAGCGGGCCGCCGGAACTTTAATCGCCGGAGACATTTTTTTCGTACGCGTACGCAATTCTCAGCGCATTCAGAAGATGGTAAACGACAGCCTTCCTGGCTCAGGAATCTTCGCCAGCCGGTGAATTTTCACTATCCCCTGGTCCGATCATGGGATAGATGAAGCGCCAGGAACCACGGATCGAAAAGCTCACGAACAATCCAAAGGTTGTGAGTCTGGCGTTGTATCGCATCAAGAAGGGCTTGAAGAAAGAAGGGTTTGAGCTTGTGACCGACGAGCAGGGAAAGCTGAAGCTCGTGATGCGCAAAAACAAGACCTGACCCCTTCCAAAAAACAGTTGCCCATCCATTTCGCCGTCATTCCTTGCAATAATACGTTTCAGTTCATCGCATCTCCTCCGCAAGCGGGAATGCGCAGGAGGACCCTTTGAAAATTGAAAAGCACAAAGTCGTGAGCATCGACTACACTCTGAAAGACGATTACGGCAATATCATTGATTCATCGCGCGGCGGCGAGCCGCTCGCATACATTCAGGGAATGGGCAACCTCATTCCAGGCCTGGAAGACGCCCTCGAAGGAAATGCGAAGGGAGACAGGCTCAGTGTTTCCGTTCCGCCGGAACGCGGTTACGGCGTCCGCGACGACCGTCTGATTCATGTGCTGCGAAAGGATCAGTTTGAAGGCGTTGACGAGCTCGAGGTGGGAATGCAGTTTCATGCCCATGCAGACAACGGTTCCGTCCAGACTGTTGTGGTCACCAAAATCGAAGGCGACAACGTAACGATAGACGGCAATCATCCACTTGCCGGAAAGAATCTGCATTTTGAAGTGGCTGTCGTTGAAGTGCGCGATGCTACAAAAGAAGAAATGGATCACGGTCACGTGCACGGGCCGGGCGGACACCACCACTGAGTTCTCGCCTTAGAAACGGCCGCTCGACGGCAGTGCAACAGGGCCCGGCAATTGCCGGGCTTGCCGAATCCGCTTGCGGAAACATCTGATCTCCGATCATGCCCGCAGCATTGGAAG
>CAZUJO010000100.1:0-10470 GCA_964619995.1 uncultured Leptospiraceae bacterium | reverse complement strand
CGTATCTCACGCAGGATCTCTTTTTCTCAGGCCACACGGCAACGACGTTTCTTTTTGTGCTCACGACAGGCGGCATCTATCGCGCATTCGCAATCGTATTTCACGCGGTTACCGTGGCCCTGCTTTTTCTCACGCATGAGCACTACACGATCGACATCCTGGGAGCTTACTTTGTAGTCTATGCTCTCTACGCTTTTTTCCGCCACCGTCAGTGGCTTGTCGCAGCCTGAAAAACGGTGGATGCCGGGTGTCCGGCAGGGAAAATGACGGATTATGTTCCAGAAGGCCCTGACGCTCATTTTCGGTTCGAAACATGAGCGAGATATCCGCAAACTACTTCCCATTGTAGAAAAGATCAACCAGCTCGAGCCGGCAATGAAGGCGCTCAGCCACGCGGAGCTTGGCGCAAAGACCGTCGAGTTCAAAGCCCGCCTTGCGAAGGGCGAAACGCTCGATGACATTCTGCCGGAAGCGTTTGCGGCGGTGCGCGAAGCTTCTGTTCGCACGCTCGGCCTGCGCCACTTCGACGTACAGTTGATCGGCGGGATGGTTCTTCACGGCGGCAAGATTGCCGAAATGAAGACCGGGGAAGGAAAGACACTCACCGCAACGACTGCAATCTATCTCAATGCGCTTTCAGGCCTGGGCGTACACGTCGTAACAGTGAACGATTATCTGGCGCGGCGCGATGCTGCCTGGATGAAACCGATTTATGATCTGCTCGGTGTTACCGTCGGCGTCATTCAGCACAACCTTTCCACAGAGGAACGCAAGCATGCGTATGGCTGCGACATTACGTACGGAACCAACAATGAGTACGGGTTCGACTATCTGCGCGACAACATGGTTACGGAAGCCGAATACCGGGTTCAGCGCGAATACAATTTCGCGATTGTGGATGAGGTCGACTCCATCCTGATTGATGAAGCCCGAACGCCTCTCATTATCTCCGGTCCGACGGATGAGAACACGGACAAGTACGCCATGGTCGACAAGGCCATCCGGAAACTCATGCAGGAAGAGTCAAAGGCTCCGCCTCCGCCGCCGCGCGAAGTTGAGCCTGGCAAAGAAGAACCGCATGTAATCTTCGGATTCTACTACGACATAGATGAAAAGGCGCGTAACGTCACGCTCACGGAAGCCGGCGTCCACAAGATGGAGGAAATCCTCCAGGTGGAAAACCTGTATGCTCCCGAAAACGTGGAACTGGTCGCTCACACAACGCAGGCCCTTCGCGCCCACCTTGTTTACAAGCATGAGGTCGACTACTGGGTGCGTGAAGGCGAAGTGATGATCGTTGACGAACATACGGGACGCCTCATGGAAGGCCGCCGCTATTCGGACGGCCTGCACCAGGCGATTGAAGCCAAGGAAGGAGTTGAGATCCGTCAGGAAACTCAGACGCTCGCTTCCATTACATTCCAGAACTTCTTCCGCATTTACAAAAAACTGTCAGGCATGACAGGAACCGCGGACACGGAAGCCGAAGAATTTAAGAAAATTTATCGTCTCGAAGTTGTGGTGATTCCGACCAACGTTCCGGTGAAACGAAAGGATCATCCGGACCGGGTTTACCGCTCCGAGAGAGAAAAATACAACGCCATCGTTCAGGAGATCCAGGATCTTCATACGAAGCGGCAGCCTGTTCTTGTGGGAACGATTTCCATTGAAAAGTCGGAGATGCTCTCGGCGCTCTTGAAGAAATCCGGAATTCCTCACAGCGTGCTGAATGCGAAGCATCATGAGCGCGAAGCCGAAATTGTCGAAAACGCAGGGGTTCCAGGCGCTGTGACGGTTGCCACAAACATGGCGGGCCGCGGAACAGACATTGTGCTCGGCGGGGCCGCGCGCTACATGAAGGATCTCGAAGAATTCGAAGAGACCGACGATGCCTCGCGCCAGTTTCGCAATGCAGTTCTCAGGAAGTCATTTGAGGAAGCGCGCGGACTTGTGGACCGTCAGGACACAGCGGCGCGCAAGGATCTTGCGAAGTCCATCGTAGACCGCGCAGAAGTCTGGCTGAAGAATCACAATGAAGTAAAGGAACTCGGCGGGCTTCACATTCTCGGCACGGAACGCCACGAGGCGCGCCGGATTGACAACCAGCTGCGGGGACGCTCGGGCCGACAGGGCGACCCGGGTTCAAGCCGTTTCTACTTGAGCCTGGAAGATCAGCTCATGCGCCTTTTCGGCGGCCAGCGCCTCATGAACATCATGGAGCGCCTGGGAATGACCGAAGGCCAGGAGCTCGAAGCGGGCATGGTCGATCGTGCGATTGCGCGCGCGCAGAAGCGCGTCGAAAACCACAACTTCGACATGCGCAAGCATCTGCTCGAATACGACGATGTGATGAACCGTCAGCGTGAATTTATCTACGCGGAAAGAAACAAGCTGATGGGCAACGACCAGGTTCGCGCTCACCTGCGCGACTGGATGGAAGAAATTATCGAGAACAAGGTTCTTGAGTTCTGCGAAGGCTCAGATCCTAGCCGCTGGGATCTCGAATCTCTTCACGAGTGGATTCGCACAGTTCTGGGTCTGGATTTCGCTCCCGCAGCGGACGAATACAAAAAGACGCGTAACCCGCTCGAGACTCTCTACAACGACATTACGCAGCGCGCGTTTGAGCATTACGAGAAGCGGGCCGAGTCCATAGGTTCGGAAAACTTCAGCTACATCGAGCGGAGAATCTCCCTCGATGTGATCGATGCGCGCTGGAAAGATCATCTCTATGCGATGGACCATCTGCGCGAAGGGATCTGGGCGATTTCCTATTCAGAGCGCAATCCGCTCGTAGAATACAAGATCCAGGGATTCCGTCTGTTTGACGCGATGGTGCAGCTGATCAAAGAACAGATCACAGAATTCTTGTTCCGCGTGGAAGTGCAGGGGCCGATCGAGCAGTCGTCTCGGCGTCAGCCTCCCGTCGGTCAGGAAAGCCATCAGTCGCTCGGCAGTTTCGAGAGCTCCGGCATTTCCGGACCTCAGGCCGCGGCGCCTCAAGGCCCAACCAGAGCGCCTGACGTTACTGTGTCGGGCGGCGGAGCATCGCGCAGAAAGTCATCGAGAAAGCGCCGCAAGTAAAGGGGCGCGATTTCGGCGTTGAATCGGTTCCGGCCGGTGAATCAGTTCAGGCCGGGATCGGGATGCGTGTCTGCGAAGACGCGGTAGATGCCGCCCTTTTCGCGCAGGGCGTTGGACCAGCCTTCTTCGGGGTTTTCATGGAAAACGATCTTCGCAGAAGCGGGGTGAATGATCCAGCTGCCCCGGTCCATCTCACGCTCCAGTTGTCCCGGCGCCCATCCCGAGTAGCCCAGGTAGAGATGAATCCGCGGACGGTCGTCTGCGGGGATGCTGTTCCAGTGTTCTTCCTGAAAATACTTTTCCACCCGGCGAAAGGCCGGCTCGAAGTTCACTCCTTTGACCGGGATCGTGCGATATTCGGACCCTGATTCAGAATCCGGAAGGTCGGAATGAAGAACAAAGAGATATTCCTGCTGCACCGGCCCGCCCACGTAGATCGGCGTGCTCTGTCCGAGCGTGGTCGCGAAGCCCGGCAGTATGTCGGAAAGCACGAGCCGCGAACGGCGGTTGACCACGAGACCAAATGCGCCTTCGGCATTGTGTTCGACCATGAGCACAACGGTTTGAAAGAAATTTGGATCCGACATGTTCGCTTCCGAAATCAGGAAGTGTCCCTTGAGCGAATCCGGGCGCTTTGTCATGTTTCTGCCCGGGGCGGATGATCGAATACGGGGATCTCCGGGTTTGTTTGTAGAAAGCTTTTGAGACGGTACTCTGATTTGAAGAGCACAACTGTCCGGCCTTTCTCATCTTTCACGATGCGGTCGTAAGAACTGAACTTAGGCGCGTCGGCAGGGCGGATCCACCGTGAACATTCGAAGGCCAGCACTTCCAGGCGGCAGGGCGCACCATATTCATCTTCCATGCGAAAGCGAAAGACTTCAAACTGCAGCTGGCCCGCAGCGCCGATCACGATGCTGTTGTCCTGTGTGGTAAAGATCTGCACGACTCCTTCTTCTGCAAGCTCCTGCACGCCCTTCTTGAACTGCTTGAGCTTGCTCGTGTCCGTCGGAATGAGCGCGGCAAACATGTCGGGGGCGAATCGGGGAAGGTCGGGAAATGCCGGAGGTTTCGCGCTCGAAAGCACGTCGCCGATGTGGTATGTGCCCGGGTTGATCATGCCGATGATGTCGCCGGCAAACGCTTCGTCGATCGTCGATCTTTCCTGGCCGAAGAAAGCGACGGGGTTTGTGAGGTGAACCTGCTTGCCCAGACGCGGAAGAAATACGGTCATGCCGCGCTCAAATCGGCCGCTTGTAATGCGCAGAAATGCAACGCGGTCGCGGTGAGCGCGGTTCATGTTCGCCTGCAGTTTGAAAACGAAACCGGTAAAAAGCGGGGATTTCGGATCAAGCTCCGAGCCGTCCGTGAGATGAATCGGAGGCGGAGCGGGTGCGAGCTTCAGGAAGTTGTTCAGGAATAATTCCACGCCGAAGTTTGTAACCGCGGAACCGAAGAAGACCGGAGTGATCTTGCCTTCGAGGAATGACTGCTGGTCAAACGGAGGCAGCGCGTTCTGCACCAGGTCCGCGCCTTCGCGGAAAACGCGCGCGGTATATTCGTCCATGATGGTATCGAGAGTCGGATCATCAATGCCGCCTATCGTCACCGGCACCTGAGATGCGCCGCCGGCCACGCGTTCAAAGCGGTGCACCCTCCGGTCTGTGAGATCGTATACGCCGCGAAAATCCTTGCCCGAGCCCATGGGCCAGAGCAGGGGAATCGCCGTAATCCCGAGAACCTTTTCCACTTCGTCGAGCAGCGAGAACGGATCCTTCGCCGGCATGTCCATCTTGTTGATGAATGTGATGATGGGAATGCCCCGTTCGCGGCAGACCTTGAAGAGCTTGATGGTCTGCGGCTCCACACCGCGGGAGCCGTCGAGCAGCATGATGGCCGAATCCGCTGCCATCAGGGTGCGATATGTGTCTTCAGAGAAGTCCTCGTGACCCGGTGTGTCGAGCAGGTTGAGGCGAAAGCCGCCGTACTCGAACTGCAGCGCGGCCGTGCTGATCGAGATGCCGCGTTCCTGTTCCATGGTCATCCAGTCAGACCTGGTCTTTCTACGGTCGCGCCGGGCGCGCACGTGCCCTGCGAGCTGAATGGCGCCGCCGTACAGGAGCAGCTTTTCGGTCAGGGTGGTTTTGCCCGCATCCGGGTGAGCGATGATCGCAAACGTGCGCCTGCGCGAAATCTCCCTTTCCAGGCTGTTCGATGGTTTTTCAGTGGACGACGCGTCCATGCGGGACATGATTTCTGGAAAAGCGGAGCGCACAAATGAAATCCTGGGAGCCGGAAGAGGAGTTTGAGCGTGCGGATTTCCCTCGCACGAAGAAACAAAACAAGCAGGAGAGCGCGGCTGCCAACCCGGCCCTTGCGGGAAAACAGGTCAAGGCCTGGACGCCGCGGTCCGTGTCGGAAGCAAGCGCTGCGCCCGTGCAGAATCGCCCGAAGCCAGCGGATGCAAAACCAGCCGCGCCATCGCCTTCTTCCGGACCTGCATCTGCGCCTGCCTCAACGCCCGCCTCGCCGCGCGTGATCCAGGGAAGAACAGGCTTTGCGGCCGCCACCGTGGGTGAGTCGATGCTTGAGAATCTCGAAGCGGCGGGACGCGAATTAAGGCGTCTGTACTGGTTGAAGCCGGGCCCTGGCCTCTCTGGAAAGCGTCAGATCAAGGCAGTCATTCAAAAGGCGGGGCCGCAGGCTCTCGCCGCTCTGAAATCCGTCATGACGCAGCTCGAGCGTTCCCAGATCGCAGAGATTGTAAAAACGGAAGCGGACTGCGAGCCAGCCACGATCGAACAGATCTGCCGCGAATTCGTTTCGCGTCTGCGAAGGTAAAGACTACGTAACGTTTCGGAATTTCTTTTCCCAGGCCCAGGCGGTCTCGATGATCCGCTCAATGTCAGGGAATTCCGGCTTCCATCCAAGCAGATTCCGCGCTTTGTCCGCGGCGCCAACAAGCACGGGCGGGTCGCCTGCGCGGCGCGGGCCGAGTTTGTAGGGAACCTTGCGGCCCATGATCTTTTCGGCCGTCTGGATCATTTCAAGCACCGAGAATCCCTTGCCGTTGCCGAGGTTGAAAGCTTCTGTTTTATTAGTTTTTCTTAAGTAATCAATTCCCAGAATGTGCGCCTGCACGAGATCGTTGATGTGGATGTAGTCGCGCACCGCCGTGCCGTCGCCGTTGCCGCCGGGGATTTCATAGTCTGACCCGAACACAGTCAGCTGCGGTCCGACTCCAAGCGCTGCCTGGAGGATCAAGGGAATCAGGTGCGTTTCCGGTTCATGCCATTCGCCGATTTCGCCGGAAGGGTCAGCGCCCGCTGCATTGAAGTAGCGGAAGAAGAGCGATTTGATGCCGTACGCTTTTTCGTAGTCGAGCAGGATCTGCTCGAAGAAGTATTTGCTTCTGCCGTACGGGTTTACCGGAAGCTGCGGCCGGTTTTCGGCGACCGGAATGCTGTCCGGTGTCAGCTCGCCGTAGGACGCGCAGGTGGAGGAAAAGATGAAATAGGGGATGCTGTGCTTCCGCATGGACTCAAGCAGCACGAGCGGTTTTTGCACGTTGTTGATGTAGTAGAGATCAGGTTTTGTGACGGATTCGCCTACGTACGCGTAGGCGGCGAAATGCATTACGACCTGGATTTTGTGGGTCGTGAAAATCCGGTCGAGCAGATTTGCATCGCCGAGATCTCCCTCGTAGAGGGTCCCCCATTTTGCAAACTCGCGGTGGCCCCGGCTGAGATTGTCCAGGTTGACGACCTGGTAGCCCTTTTCCGTGAGGATCTTGCAGGCATGCGAGCCAATGTAGCCGCATCCGCCGACTACGAGGATTTCCATATCAGCCCTTTACCAGACCGGTCTTTGTGATCTTCGACGATTCCTGGTATTCGTAGTCTGTATTGATTTCCCAGAGATTGTTCTTTTTGCCGTTCAGAATGTTGTCGGCTGCGAGAATTCCCATGAGGATGGAGTGGTCCTGATTGTTGTACTTAAATGCGCCGTAGCGGCCGATCACGCTCAGACTGCCCACTGTGGAGAGGTAGTCTTCCACCGGCTTGAGGCGCTCTTTGTAGCCGTGATCATAAACGGGGTAACAGCGATGGATGCGGTGTACGTGTCCGCGCGGCATCTCCGCGTTGCCGATCAGGCCGGTTGACTTGAGTTCCTTTTTTGCCAGTTCAATCAGCGATTCGTCCGAGCGGGTCCAGAACTCATCTTCATCATAGCACCAGTATTCGAGCACCATGATTGTGGACTCTTCTTTGCCGTAGAGTTCAGGCACCCAGTTGCGGAAGTTTGTAAGCCGGCCCATGAGCAGATTGTCAGAGTGAACGTAGAGCCAGTTGTCGGGGAAAAGGTCCTTCGCCTTTACTTCCACATAAACGAGAACTGTGTTTCTGAACTTCAGCTTCTTCGAAGCTTCTTTGATGTTCTCCGGCACTTCCGGCAGTCTGCTGACGAGCAGCGTAATTGGCATGGACGACACGATGTGATCGTAGCGCTCCGTTTTTCCGCCTTCCAGTTCGATCGCAACCGCCCGGTTTGATTCTGTGATCACGCGGTGCACGGGCGTATTCAGAAGCACGCGGCTGCCTTTGCTTCGAATGAAGTCGGCCATGCGTTCATAGATCATGCCGGTTCCGTTTACGGGATACGCGAACTGATCAACGAGAGTCTTGTGTTTGTTTCCCCGTCCGCCGAAGATTGCATTTTTCACAGCCTCCCAGAGGGAGAGCTTTTTGATGCGCTGGGCTGCGAACTCTGCGTCGAGCTCTTTGCAGCTGATGCCCCAGAGCTTTTCGCTGTAGGTCTTGAAGAAGATGGAAAAGAGTTTCTTTCCGAAGCGTCCTGTGACCCAGCTCTCGAAAGAACCGTCATCCGGCGTTGGTTTGATCTTCTCTTTCAGGTAGCTCAAAAAGCAGAGCACTGATTCGATCGGCCCGAGATTGAAGAGCGCATTGAATGGTTTGAGCGGGTAGAAGAAGAACTTATTTTTGTAGAAGATCCGCGTCAGTCGGTCCACCATTTCGTAATCGTGCTGCGCAAGCTCAAGCCACAGTTCATTGACGCGAGTGTCGCTCGAGAAGAAACGGTGCGGTCCGAGGTCAACTCGCTGGTTCCATAGATTGATGGATCTCGCAAGTCCCCCGACGTCGCCGCTAGCTTCGTAGAGATCAACCTGTGCGCCGCCTTTGGCGAGCAGATATGCTGCAGTGACTCCCGCTGGTCCTGCTCCGATGACGGCGACTTTCATTGCGCCAGACTCAGTCGTGCCGCAGGTGTCTCAATTATTTTTTTTTCCGGCCATTCTGTCCCATATGCCCGTTTCGCGGAACGAAATCAGTTTATGGCCGATGAAGTTCGCGACGAATCCGGCTCCCATTCCCGCAATGTGAGCGGCCGTATGCGTCAGTTCCTGCGAAAATCCGAGCGCAAGACCGTCGAGAAACCAGGCCGCGGAGATCGAAACACCGTACGTGAAGAGCAGTCCCAGGCCCGCCACAACGAGAAACTTCGCAAGTTCCCGCCATGTCTTGCCGGAATGCCGGGCCTCGAAGACGAACAGCTTGCTGAGCGAGAAATTGACGAGCATCCCCGTGCAGTACGCGAAGATGACGCTCACTCCGAAAGAAAAGAATGCATCGTAGACGAAGCGAGAGCCGAAGTTTACGGCGGCTGCGGTGCCGGAAGCAAGGAAATACAGGCCCAGGCCCTTCGTGTGTGAGCTCATGGGTCAATGAACCGCATCCGGTCCGCGCGATCAATCGGGAAATGTCGCGCGCGGCTCAGTATACGTCCACGGACTTGAAGCTGACGATTTCACCAAGTTTCCTGCGCGACAGCTTCTGGTTCACGGCAAGACCTTCCAGGATAAATTCAATGCCGCAGGCCAGAGTCTGCGCATCGGAGTCCCAGCCGCGGTCCCGAATAAAGTCGAACAGTCCTGGCACCGATTTCAGAATTTCACGATAGGACTCTGCCGTCATCCCGTCGGAGATCTCAAGTCCGCGCGCCTCGAAGATCTGTTTGGCGACGGCGTCCATGGCGGGTTCGTATTTCTTGATGGGAAAGTATTCCGTGAACACCTCGCGAATCGCCTCGTCGATGATCTTCTGGATCACCTGGAATTCCGTGACCGCTTCGTCGCGGTATGGATCGAGTTCAATCTTGCCCGAGCTTGATGCGAAGAGATTTCCGAGATCCGTCAGGCGCACATGTCCCGTCGCTTCGTTTAAGAGCAGCGCGCGTCTTCGCGCCGAAGCCATGGCCGTCTCATAATTGGCGATGCTCAACCGCGCGGATACGCCCGATTTCTGGTTCACGACCGGCGAGAGTCTCGCCTGCACAGTAATCTCTTCGATGATGTTCTCAATGAACTCGGGCACGACCACGCGCGGGTCGTGGATGAGGTGCTGGATTTCCTGACGCGTGATGGACAGCCCCACGGACCGCGCTTTCGGGTAGTGTGTCCGAATCTCCGCGCCGATCCTGTCCTTCAGCTGTGTGATGATTTTGCCGGAGCGCGTGTAGTCGGCGGGGTTCGCGGTGAAGCAGACAAAGACATCGAGCGGAATGCGGATCGGAAGACCGCGGATCTGGATGTCTGATTCTTCAAGAATATTGAAGAGAGCCACCTGCACGAGATAGTCGAGGTCGGGAAGTTCATTGATGGCAAAGATTCCATGGTTCATCCGCGGAAGAAGACCGTAGTGCAGGGCCGCTTCGCTTCCGAGCGATTCGCCTGCAATGACGCGTGACGGGTCGAGATCACCGATGATGTCTGCGATCCGGCTGCCCGGGGCAAGCCGTTCGCCGTAGCGTTCGTCCCGTTTCAGCCAGCGGATGGGAGCCGAGTCGCCTGCTGCGCTGATTTCGCGCCCGCGTGTCGTGATTGGATGAAACGGACTTTCGGGGATGTCCGTTCCTGCCAGCACCGGAAACTCTTCGTCGAGGAGGGTGGTCAGCGAGCGCATGATGCGCGACTTCGCCTGGCCTTTTTCGCCGAGAATGGCGATGTTGTGTCCGGAGAGGATTGCATGCGTGAGCTGGGGGATGACCGTATCATCGTAGCCGTGAATGTCGGGGAAAATCGTTTCCTTGTTGCGGATCTTTCGCGCAAGGTTCTCCGCCATTTCTGTTCGCACCGGGCGGTAGCGATACCCCTGGGATTTTAGTTCGCCAACTGTGGATGGTTTCATTCCGTTCTTTCTCCCGAATCATTCTCTCGTTGCCGGCATTTTGCGTCGCCTGCGTTTTTTCTTGTGTTTGACGCGCAGGCCCGTCAGGCCTCCCTTTACCGATGGCAGGCAGACCCCTGAAGTTTGGTGTGATCGCCGCTGCGGGCAAGGGCACGCGCGCGTATCCAAGAACCAGCTACGT
>CAZUJO010000099.1:0-10515 GCA_964619995.1 uncultured Leptospiraceae bacterium | reverse complement strand
TCGTTCGTCTGGCCGAATCCCCGGAGCTGTTTATAACGTTCGAGCGGCAATGCGAGATGTCGTTTGCCGACCATCACGTTTCTGTGAAACTGTTCGAGTCGGTCTACGTTAAAGTATTTCTCCGCCCATAGATCGCGAAAAGCCCCGATGAGCTCATCCTGACTGTATTCATGTCTGGGAAGGGCCGTGTGCGCGAACGCTATGCGGGACATCAGGCTTTCATTCCGAGCTTTGCAAGCTTCGGGCCAATGACCACACGACAATAACCTGCGGTGCGATTGTTGTTGTAGTAATCCTGATGGTAGTCTTCCGCCGGGTAAAACCGGGTCAGGGGGAGTATTTCGGTGACGATTGGATCATGGAAATCCTTCTGCGCTTCTTCGCGGGACCTGACTGCGATGCGCTTTTGATCGTCGTCTAACGTCAGGATGATGGATCTGTACTGCGTTCCTTCGTCCGCTCCCTGTCGGTTGAGCGTGGTTGGGTCATGGCACTCCCAGAAGACTTCGAGAAGTTTTTCGTAGCTCACGACAGCCGGATCAAATTCAATTTCCACGACCTCCGCATGCCCTGTGGTGCCTGCGCATACTTCGCGGTACGTGGGATTTTCTTTTCGTCCGCCCGCATAGCCGGAGACGACTTTCTGAACACCGTTTACTCTCTGGAATACGGCTTCAAGACACCAGAAGCATCCTCCGCCAAAGACAGCCCGTCCAAATGTGCCCATATTAGGAAAGGAAACGACGCGGCGCGGGGCCGTCACGCGGAATAAGAAGCGTTACGCGGGAACGGAATAGCCTGTATCTTCGATCGCCGCTTTCAGGGCAGCGAGAGTCGTTTTGGACTCATCAAACTGCAGGTCGACGCTTCCCTTCGCCAGATCCACCTTTGCCGATGCGCCCTGGGATTGAACGGCCTTTTCGACTGCTTTTACGCAGTGCTGGCAGGTCATTCCGTCTACTTTGATGGTCGTATTCATAGCTCAAACACCCATTTTTCTGATTTCGCCAATGAGCTCATGGATCTGCTGCAATCGGCTCAGTGAGCGTCCCGTCAATGACGGATGACGGTTCATTGCGTCGCGAAAGAGAACCTGAACCTGTGCTAGATGAAATATATAATCGCGGGACCACTGGCGGCGGCTCCTTTGTTTCTGGCCGTCATATTTTTGCACGACCTCGCGGAGCGTCGCTTCGGCGCGCTCAAATAATTCGCGAGCTTTTGGATTTGTAATACCGCCGAGCTTCTGCTCCCAGGGAACTTCGCGCAGGTTTACGTACTTGCCGTAGACCTCTGTTTCTTCGCCTTCTTCGAGCACATGACGTTCGACCGCATCCCAGAAATTTTCAACAGATCCAGCCAGGTTCGGGCGAAACACATTCTCATAAATTCTGCGGCCGGCCTCCACCCCTGCGGCGTAAGTGCGGCTCTGGGTTCGCACGCGGATGGTGGGTCCTGTGGGTTCGCGCGGAGGCGGCTGCCGCACTGGCTGGGCGACCGGCTCCGGTCCTGTTTCGCCTTTGAGAAGTCCGCGATAGGCCTCAATGAGTCTTCGCGCCTTCTCGCCGTCTCCGGGCACTCGGTCCGGATGGCATTCCTTGATCCGGGCGCGAAACGCATTCTTGATCTGATCTGGAGTCGCTCCAGCAGAAAGGCCCAGGGCTGCGTAGTATTGCATTCTGTGAGGCCGGCCTCAATCCGTAATCTTGAGGTTCAGTTCCTTCTTATTAAAATCGACGGAATCGCTCAAATTCCGAAGCGCACGACTCATGAGAATTCCGCCTCCTGCGACGCATGCGACCGCCATGACAAAGAGGGCTGCGATTTCGCCCGTGAAGAATTTGATCGTTGTATAAATGCCGCTGACGAGAAACACGACGCCGCCGCCGAACAGGACAATCGCCGCAAAAAAGAAACCCAGGCCGGTGAAGAATCGCGACGATCGCACCTTCCACTGGTGGTGAATCGATGCAAGCAGGTCGGAGAAGAAGCCCCCGCTTGCCGGCGCTTCTTCTGACCTTCGCTGGCCCCGGCGCAGGCGCGCCAGAGCCGGATACGAACCGGACATCAGTCGCGTCCGCGTTTGCTGATTCGACCGAGCAGGATGCCGAGGCCCAGGCCGGTCAGCACAGCAATGATGGCGGATCTCTGCGGATTTTCTTTGATGTAAAGTCCTACAGAGTCGAGAAATTCTTTGGCGCCTTCCTGATAGACTTGCGTCCGCTCATTGATCTTCGCCATTCCTTCCTTCGCCTTGCCGGCAAGGTTGGCAGCCTGTTCCTTGATCGCGTCCATTCTGCCTTTTTCAGTTCTGTCCATATCGCCGTTCATGTTTTTCTCCCGGTGCAATGTGGTTTGTTCCCGCAAGCTGTAAAGCGAAGAATCGGAAACCAACCCGTTCGTTTTCTTAGACGAGGGGATGGTCGATTGGTTTTGATGCTTTTAACTTAAAGTATCATGAGTTCAATGCTTTTTTCACCTTTTTCCAGAGACGGACTGGAGTTACAAAACCGGCTCGTCATGGCTCCCATGACACGCAACCGAGCCCCGGGCAATCTTCCGAATGATTTGATGGCGGAATACTACGGCCAGCGAGGTTCAGCGGGCCTCATTGTTACGGAAGGAACTTCGCCGTCTCCCGACGGCCTCGGTTATCAGAGCATTCCCGGGATTTTTACGCAGGCCCAGGCCGACGCGTGGAAGCGAGTGACGGCCGCAGCGCATGCAAAAGGCGCAAAGATTTTCGTGCAACTGATGCATACGGGCAGAATTGCTCACAGTGGAAACCTTCCGTCCGGCGCCCGCGTTGTAGCGCCCTCCGCGGTCCAGGCCGCGGGCAAAATCCGCGTCCAGAATGACGGAGCCCATGAGCACACCGTTCCGCACGCTCTTTCTACGGAAGAAGTAATAGCTGTCGTTCAGGAGTATGTTTCCGCGGCGAAGCTTGCCGTGTCTGCCGGCTTCGACGGAGTCGAATTGCACGGCGCAAACGGATACTTGATTGAACAGTTCATTCATCCGCATTCAAACCGCCGCACGGATGTTTATGGCGGATCGATTGAGAATCGTCTGCGTTTTCTCGAGGAGACCGCCCGCGCCGTTTCAGAAGCGATCGGCGCAAAGAAGGTGGGCGTTCGACTTTCGCCATACGGCGTGTTCAATGATCTGCCTCCGTACGGCGAAGTAGAGGAAACCTACACGCTTGCGGCAAAGAAGTTAGACGGCGTTGGCCTTGCCTACATTCACATCGTCGATCATTCTTCCGGCGGCGCGCCCGCGGTATCCGATTCTGTGAAAGAGTCGATTCGCAAGAATTTCCGCGGAATCGTGATTTTGAGCGGCGGCTATGACGCTGCCCGGGCAGAAGCGGATCTGGCCGCGGGCCGCGGCGATCTCATCGCCTTTGGCAAACCGTTTCTCGCAAATCCGGATCTTGTCCATCGTTTGAA
The DNA here is from genome assembly GCA_964619995.1 of uncultured Leptospiraceae bacterium. GTDB lineage: Bacteria > Spirochaetota > Leptospiria > Leptospirales > Leptonemataceae > JAEUSB01. The sequence continues at coordinate 7,066 of CAZUJO010000099.1, read as the reverse complement.
GAACGGTCTGAAGCTCAACGCGCCGGATCCGCGAACCTTCTACTCGGCTGGGCCGGAAGGCTATACGGACTATCCCTTCGCGTGATTTTTTGACTTTACAGTCGCGTTCGCACGCCCCAAACATAGGCATGGGCCGAATTCTGGCCGTTATGCTCCTTGTTCTGGGATCGGGCTGCGCGAAGTATGGGGCGGCGGGGAATTATCTTGCCGCTCTGCTTCTGCTGCGGCCTGCCAGTTATAATCCCGTAAACCAGATTCAGGGCGGTCTCATCAACATGACCGCGTCGAGCACTACGATTACCGTCAACAGCGTTGATCCGTCGCGTTCCTTTCTGCTCTGCTACTTTCGCACATCGGCTTCCGATCCGGCCAGCGTCCCTACCTGCGAGATTTCATCGTCCACGCAGGTGCTTGTGCAGACAGGAGGAAGCAGCACGAACTACTGGGCTCAATGGTACCTGGTTGAATTTGCCGCAGGCGCCGCCGCACAGAGAGGAAATGTTACCTTCGTTCCCGGCGATACGAGCAAAACCATCACGCTTTCGCCGTCCGTAGATACGGCTCACAGTTTTGCGCTTGTAACGGCGCGCATGGGTTCGCTCAATCATACGCTCGATGCAGAACGCACAATTCGCGCGGTGATCACCGGACCGAATACGCTCACTCTGTCGCGAAATACTGCAGGAACTGTAAACGTGGATGTTCACTGGCAGGTGATGCAGCTCCAGGACACAACGATTCAGCCCGGCACGGTCACGATCGGGGCGGGAAGCCAGACGGCAACTGCGGGCATCTCTCCCGTCGATCTTTCCAGAAGCTTTATATTCTATAACTATCGAGCAGACCCTTCATCCGGCGGTTACGAAGAGGAATACCTTTCGCATGCATCGTTTGCGAACGCCTCTACGGTTTCCTTTACGCGGGAAGCAACTGCGAACACACTGGACATTTCATTTTTTGCAGTGCAGATGAACGACTCTACGGTCGTTCGTTCCGGCAGCGTCGCCACTTCGAGCTTTGCTTCGCCGAATACGGCCACGCAGATGACGGCGGCCATAGGGTCGGTCAAACCATCGTCATCAATTGCAGTCACGTCTGCCTCTGTGAAAAACCTTGGCGGTGGAAACCAGAGCGATCTCGATTCAGGCAGCTGGGTGCCCCAGATCACTTCCTCAACCGGCATGCAGTTTGACCGCGGATCAAACCAGGACCGGCTCTCGACGCTGGACTATTTCGCCGTGCAGTTCGTTCAGTGATCGATTGAAAGCATGCGCGCTGCTCGCAGCGCACGATTCATTCAGAGCACAATGGGCAGAGATTTCGGCACGATCTTAAAGTGGAACTCATGCGTGCGAAGATGATCCATGTCGCGCACTTCGCCGTCGATCTCCTGGGAAACTGTTCTCTCAGGAATCGCGCTCACTTCAGAAGCGTGGAATTCGCGAACCCCCGTCATCTCGCGGACTTTGCCGCTGTAGATTTTGTGCGATTCGGTGATCAGCTTATGTTTCGGTACGTCTGAAACGAGCACCAGGTCAAACACGCCGTCTTCAAGGTCGGATGACGGCGCCCACCGCATTCCTCCCCCGTTGTACTCCGCATTGCACACGAAGAAATTTACGAGACCCGCCGAAACCTCCTGAGTCTGTCCATCCGGCTGCTTGAAAACAAATTTGCACTGGGGCGGCGAATATTTCAGAAGGCTGGTCAGTGAGTGATAGAAATAAGCGGGCATGCCGCTCTGAAACGACGAAGCCTTCATCTGCCGGTTCACGTCCCCGCCGAGTCCGATAGAAGTAATGTTTATAAAGTATCGTGGGTCGAGCCCGCGCTCAAGAGTCGTCAAACCGCAGTCCACCATTCTTGTGCGGTTCTCCACGAGAGCCTGCGAATAGTTGTCTGAATCCCGCTGAAGCGTTTTGTAGAAGTCACCGCCCGTTCCCAGGTTGATCACTCCGAGGGGCGATTTGCCGATGAGTTTGCCTTCCGCGAAATATCCGTTCACCGCTTCGTTGATGGATCCGTCTCCCCCTGCGATCAGGATCTGTTCGTATTCGTCGTTCTTTAGAATCGCGCGTACGCGGCTGGTTGCATCGCCCGGCGCTATGGTCTGGTAAACGTCGAAGGGACCGAGCGCTCTGTGGAGCTCAGGCTTCAGCTTGTTGAAAGCTTTCAGAGCGGCTCCATTCTTGCTTCTGGGGTTGAGGATGACGACTCGGCGCATTGTCGTAAGGACTCCGGGATCAAAAAAAAGTCCAGCGAATTTGGTCCGGGGAGCGTTTCCCGCTTTACAAAGGGCGTCTTTGCCTCAGTCCTATCGGGTGTGCGAAGCAGGATACCGATGCGCAACATTGCCGTTCTGAGTGACGACGCGGATTTAAACGCAAGGATTGCGGCAGCCTGCGCCGGGTCCGGCGATGATTTTCAGCCTGTCTTCTTCTCCGATGAACGTTCGTTTGTCGAATACCTCAACTATGAACTGCCCGAGATCGACATCATTGATTTTTCAGGAGCCCGTACGGGCGCGGGACACGCGTTCGCGGAGATCAAGGATGACCCCTGGCTCCACTTCGGCGGAAGCATTATTATTTACGAACGGCAGAAAGAAGAAGAGCTGCTGAACCGCCTGCGCGGCGTAAACATCATTGCGCACATTCAAAAGGGCAAGGTCGAAACGTACCTGCCGAGAGCGCTTAACGTATTGTCTCAGCACAGAAGCATTCTCTTCCAGAGAGACCTGCACGTGCTTCTTCAGTCGAACATTGCGGGCATGTTCGTTCTCGACAACGATCCGTTTGATGTCACCACCTACTCAAACCTGATCGCAAACTTCCTGTACAATTCGAATCTAATCAACGTAGACCAGAAATACAACTGCAGCGCGGCTCTCATGGAGCTTCTGTACAATGCAATCGAACATGGCAACTGCCGGATTGGCTACGAAGAGAAGAAAGCGTGGCTTGAAAGCGGCGCAGACATCATGGATTTGATTCGAGGGAAAGCGCAGAGCCCTGAGGTTGCGGCCCGAAAGATCTATTTGAACTATCGAATCACGCCGGAGCGTTCGTATTTCACCGTCCGCGATGAGGGCGAGGGGTTTGACTGGCGCGCGCGCATGAATGAGGAGATCACCGCCGAATCTCTTCACGGCCGCGGCATCATGATTGCGAAGAACTATCTTCAAAGCGTCACATACAATGAAAGAGGAAACGAGGTTTCTTTTCAGATTGAGCATTTGCACGAATCCAACGTAATTCCGCGCGTATTCGCGGACCAGGAAGAGGTGATGGTTCATGACGGCGATGTGATATTCCGCCAGGGAGAGACGTCGAGCCATCTGTACTACATTATTTCCGGCCACTACGACATCATCGCAAACGATCGTAAGGTCTCCACTCTGACGCCGGCGGACATTTTTCTCGGAGAGATGTCCTTTCTGTTAAACAATCGGAGATCCGCGACGGTCATTGCGGTGGGACGCGGGCAGTTGATGAAGATATCCAAGCAGGCGTTCATCAACGCAATTCGAGAACATCCTCATTACGGGATCTTTCTTGCGCGCCTGCTTGCGCAAAGACTGGACCAGGTTCACGAAGTCGGACTGTAGGTGCGCCGCCCGTCGCAAAGATGAGAGCACTCATTCGCACATTCCGGCGTTTGTCCGTCATTCTGCTGGGTCGTCCTGATTTCGCGAATCTCGACCAGCGGTTGTTCAACATCATGTGTTTTGGCGGCGGCATTGTGGGTTTGATCTCCGCTGCGGAGAACGCTGTAATCGAGGCCAGTGCGCTGCTCATCGTCGGAAGCTTGATCCAGAGCGCAGTCATGCTGGGAAGCTATGCCCTTTCGCGCGCCCGCGGAATCTACAGACCGCTCGTATGGCCCGTTCTTCTTGCGATTTTGAGCTTTCTTGCCTGGCAATGGTTCTTGAATGCAGGATCCATTGGAGGGGCGCACTATTTCTTTTTTGTCTGTGGAATGATGGGCGCTGTAATTCTTCACCGCTGGCAGCGATATTTTTTCATCTTCGTCTATGTGATCGTGCTCAATGTCATGGTGTATGTGGAGTATACCAATCCGGCCCTGATTACAGGCTACGCCAGCCGGGACGCGCGCTACATTGACGTGGCATTCAGCATCAGCGTTTGCATGATTGTGCTGGGTCTTGTGATCGCAGTGTTTGCGGGCCATTATCAGGAACTTGTGCGCAGGCTCGAACGTCATCGCCTGGAATTTGTTGAGGACCTTCACCTCGCGCGGCTGCTGCAGGAAGCTGTCTTCCAGCACGATGAGTCGCTGACCGCCGGAATGGACTGCCAGATCGTCTATCGTCCATCTGCGGCGCTGGGAGGGGACCTCTACGATCTTTCGCGCCGCATGGGTATCCTTCGAATTTTTCTCGCGGATATGAAAGGACACGGGGTGAACGCCGCGCTTTCCTCCATGCTGATGAAAAGCGAATGGGTGCACTCAGGCCACGCATCCTTCACTGCAGGCGAAGCTCTTGAAAATCTAAACCGGCGGATTGTGCAGAGATACGGGGAATCACTTGTCCTTTCTGCCGTGGTGGCCGACGTCTACGAAGACAGTCTGCACTACGCAGCGGCCGGCCATGTTCCGCAGTTTCTTGCCACGGGCGGCGCTCTCGTCCAGCTCGAAGCAACCGGGGTTCCCCTTGGAGTGATGGCCGATTCCGGCTATAAGACGAATCGTGCCCCGATGCCGCGCGGATCCAGGCTTGTGCTCTTCACGGACGTTTTTCATGATCAGCCGGACCCCAGAGGGCAGGCGGTTGGAACTGCGTGGATGGAAGAGACTCTGCGAAAACCGCATGCAACGAGCGCGGACCTCGTGCGTTCGATTCTCGCGAAGTTTCGCGCAAAATCCGGAGTGGAACCCGGGGACACAGCCGACGATTTAACGTTAATCGTCATTGGTCGGTGAGCGGTCTGGCGTATCAGGCTGCGCGTGCGACGCGAATCAGCCGAAGCGCGTCAGGATTGCCGGACCATTCTCCTTGAGATATTTTTCCGCCGCCTGGTAATCAGGGAAAACGCGCTCCACTTCTTTCCAGAAAGATTTCGAATGATTCGGATGAACCAGGTGACACAGCTCGTGCACGACCAGGTAATCGATTACGTGCGCAGGAGCGGCGAGGATCTTCCAGTTCAGGCTCAGCGAGCCTTTGTGCGAGCAGCTGCCCCATCGGCTCTTCATGCCGCGTACAGAAAAGCGCGATGGAGTTCGCCCGACGAGCGGCGCAAGGCGCGCAATCGAATCCGCAAACACAGTCTCCGCTTTCTTTGAATAGAAGCCCGCCAGCTTCTTTCGAGCCGCGGCGTCCGTCGATGCGTGCACAACCAGCGCGGTCTCGGACAGAACGCTTCGCTTGTTTCCCGGGCGAACGTGCAGCTCAATTTCGCGGCCCATCCAGGGAATCTTTTCGCCGTGCACTCCAGCGAGCGGATTCACTTTCGGACGGCGGCGGTTCTTTTCGATTTTGCGGCGGATCCATGGCTCCGCGGCTCTGACAAATGCGGCAACGGCCGCGTCGCTGGCGTTCCAGGGAGCTCGAATTTCAATGCGGTTGTCTGGAAAAACAAATGCTGTGATGCGTCTGCGGCCCTTCTTGCGGATCAGCCGCACACCGCGCTCTGCCACGTTTGCTCCCACCGCGCGAAAATCTGCGCATGGCATTTTTGCGCAATCGGATTGCGGCGGTTGATTTGAATCAATGTCAGCTCCGGCAAGCCGTGGTAAGCTGAAAGCAGAGGAAAAAAATGATCACCGCTTTTGACACGCTTTCACAGATCGCTCTCCAGGCGCCGCACAGCACGCAGGTGCTCTCGCGATATAAACTGGACTTCTGCTGCGGAGGCGGCACTTCCCTTGCGGCCGCATGCGCGAATCGCGGTCTAAACCCGGAATCTGTGCTTGAGGAAATTGAGCTTGCGAAGCGCATAGACGCGGAAGCGCCTGTGCAGGGATCGATGTCGGATCTCATCGCTCACCTGATTGCCAAACACCATGAGTACACGCGAAGCGCGATGCAGGAAATCGAGCGCTTTTCTGTAAGGGTTGCCGCCGTGCACGGCGCCGCGCATCCGGAGGTCATCGCGCTGCGCGACGTATTTGCGGAATTCAAGGCCGACATGGACCTGCACCTGATGAAAGAAGAAAGGGCGCTTTTCCCGTACATCCAGATGCTGGATGGCAAGGACACAGAACCGGAAGCCTGCTTTCCCACAGTGAAAGCGCCGGTGAAAATGATGAAAATGGAGCATGAGACAGCCGGCGACGATCTGCGAAGAATGCGAGAGATCACCGGCGACTATGCGCTGCCAGCCGGGGCATGCAACACCTTCCGGCTTCTCTATGAGAAGCTTCAGGAACTCGAAGCCGATGTGCATGTTCACATGCATCTTGAGAACCACGTTTTGTTTCCGCGGGCCATCGCCGCAGAAGAGAGCTTCCGCTCCGAAGTCTAATGTGGATTTTGCGAAAATGAAACTGGACGGACCCGGATCGCGGTCCGTCTTTGATTTCATTGTTCTATCTGATTGCATTCTTTTGCATCCTTCTCATTTCTCTTCCACTCCTCCTGGCCGTTTCTCAGCCGGTTCATGAGCGGCGTCGGACCGCGAAGCGGCCGGCAGAGATCGGAGAAGTTGTTTTGCGCGCGCTGATCTATGACGGCGGTGACTGGGATGCAAATCCGGGCGCGCTGAAAAATCTATGCGACTTCGCGAAGCGAAATGGAATGCGCGCATCCCTGGGGATGCCTGTGCGTCCCCGCGAACTCAAATTCGGAGAGATTCTCTTCCTCTACGCTACCGGTCACGGCGGTTTTGATTTCTCCGAGCCCGACCTCTCTCTGCTCTGTGACTACATTCGCAAGGGGGGCTTTCTTCTGGTCGACGACAACAACGGACTTGATTCTGCGTTTCGCCGGTTCATGGCTCGGAGCCTTCCAGAAATCCGGCTTGAGCCGGTCAGTGATTCGTCTGTTCTGTTTCGAAAGCCGTTTAACGTCCAGAGAATGCCGAAAATCATGAGGCATGACGGC
>CAZUJO010000098.1:0-10522 GCA_964619995.1 uncultured Leptospiraceae bacterium | reverse complement strand
TCCCAGTACGGTAAAATTTGCTCGCGGATCATGTTCAATCGCTCCTCCAGAATTCCGCGGGGATCATACAGCACCCGGCAATTCCGCGCAAGCTCAATCTGAAGGGGAAACCCGTTCTTCCAGCGATCCACAGTCCACAGGAAGAGGTCCAGCCCCTGCCAGTCGAGACTTGCCGGCGCCTGACCTTCGTAGACAATCGCAAGATCAAGGTCAGAATCGGGCCTCGCCTCGCCTCGGGCAGCCGATCCGAACAAAAGCGCGCCCGCAATCCGGCAGGCAGTCGTTTCGAGGCTCAGAATCTGCTCTTTGAGCGCCTCTGTTTGCTTAATTTTTGATTGCACTGGCTCTCTTTTATTCATGCAGTAATCAATATGGACGAAATGCAGTTTGACCGGACTCGGCGAGCCATTGGTACAGACAAGCTCCAGGACAAAGACCGTCAACAACTGATTCAGAAATTCACGTCCGCAGGCGGGCAGGTCGTCGATGAACGATCCGTGCGCAAAGAGCAGGAAAAGAGCTCAAAAAAAGGCGGTGGATCGCCCGCCCAGGAAGAGGAACGCCGGATCAAGAACCTTACGGGCCCCAAGCTGCCTTCGCAGATGGCCCGCGAACAAAAATTCGCCGAAGCGGACCAGATTCAGAAGATCCGCCGCATGCGCGAAGAAGAAGAACGCGAAGCAACAGCGTTTCTGTCACGATTCGTCGTCAAGCTGCGCTGCAAGTTCAAGAATATTGTGCCATTTGGCCGCGATCGAGTCCTTCCGGAATTCCTTTCGCGCCTGAATCTCGACGCGCGCCGTGCTGTAATGGAATGTAACATTCTGAGCATGGACCTTTTCAGCACGAACCCGGAGATTGGACGCCAGATCATGAAGGATCTCGACTCCAAGAATCCCCTGTACGTCGAACTGCTGGACCGCGCGGGCAAGCTGTATGACCGCGCAGAGCTCTCTGATCTTCTTTCCACGTACACTTCCGACCCGACTGCGTCGGTCGCGTTTGACGCAATCCGCGTGCCCGCAGTCTCTTTATTAAAGAAACTTTATTATCTACGTCCGTATCAGGAAACCTACCTCGTGGCAGCGCAGGCCGCGATTGATCTTCAAGAGAAGCTCGAAAAGAAGGCCGGCAACCTTTACGCATCCAAGAAGAAAAAGATCCGCCAGGAGTGGCGCACTCTCATGGATGAAGTTTTCCCGCAGCTGGTTCTCTTGATTCAGCGCATGGAGATGAAAAAAGCTGAACCAGGCACCTGGCTTTTTGAAGAGATGATCAAAGCGAATCCGGATGAAAGACCGGGGCGACGCCGCGCAGGCGAGCCGATCACGGAACTGGCGGCTCAGAAGCCGGCCGCGGAACCGAAACAAGAAGCAGCCGCAGAAACGGCGGCTGAAGCAGAAGACGGAGAGGCAAAACCGGACGAAGCGCCGAAGGCGAACGATCTCAGCGCGGAGATCGAATACGGCATGACGCTCATGCGCCAGATTGCGATCGAAAATATGAAACGCAAGTTCGACGTTCGCGGCGAATGGAAGCAGATGCAGAACCGCGATAAGGTATTCATTTCGTATTTATTCTTTAAAGAATTTGAAGACGAATACTCAATGATCCTCACATCTTCGAAGGTACGCTTGAATGCGAACTATGGAGGCGGCGTTAAAGTGGACTACCGCCAGAAGCTGGGCGACGCGTACGAATCTGCGCGCAGCGTGCATGATCAGTTTCGCAAGTACGTGCAGGAAAATCTTGAGTACCAGCGCGCAGCAAGCGATCCGGTCGCGCATACCAATTATGTTGAGCATGCGAAACGCGTGCAGCTGATCGAAGGCCGACGGGGCGGAACGGGCCGTCAGGTGAGACAGATGATCCGCGATGTGATGAGCAAGGTAACGACGAATCTTGAGGTCATTCTGGCAGATCTTCAATCAGGCGGACAAATCGTGGGAAATCCGGATGAATTCTTCCGCTTTGATATTTCCGGGGCGACTCAGCGAAAACTGGAAGGGAAGCGAATCCGCAACTGCTTTCATGAAACGTACTGTTACGCGCTCGCCCTCAGAACTCGTCTTGAGTCCGGAGACCTTTTCGGCGGCGTAATCGATATGCCGGACGAAGAGTTTGCGCGCAGTTTTCCGGGACAGAACCCGGGATAACCTAAAGTGCTTGAAGCGTTCAAAGAAATTCGGATTGATCTTCCTCTTGAAGGCGCGCAGGCGCTGGTCCAGGCGGTTGATGCCGCGTCGATTCCCGGACTGGAAGGTTATTTCGAAACACTCTACGAAGAGAATCGAAAACAGGATGGAGCCGTACTGTATTTCTACTTTGATCCCAGCGATCAGACAGCCGCCATAAAAATGGAGCTTCTGCTCGAAGCGTGCGGAGCGGAGAGCTATGCGATTCAGGAAAAGGTCATCGCGCGAAAAGACTACCTGGAAAGCTACAAGGCCCATTACCGCCCGTTCGCTATCTCCTGCCTTGCCATCGTTCCTTCGTGGAAGAAAGGCGAAGAGCCGGAAGATCTAAAGTCAAAGCCCGTGCTCTACCTCGATCCCGGTCTGGCGTTCGGCACCGGACTTCATCCGACAACCCGCATGTGCATTCACTGGTTCTGCACGCACAGAGAATCGATCCAGAACGCCTCCATGGTCGATGCCGGATGCGGCTCGGGAATTCTCAGCCTCGCCGCGCTCGTGCTCGGGGCACGCAAAGTCCTTGCATTTGACATTGAATCGAATGCCGTCCGAGCGACGGAGCAGAACCTGGAACTGAACCCGAATCTGCACGCCGATCGCCTCCTGGTGCGGCAGGCCGGCTTTGAACTTGAGGAGCTTTCCTCCTTCGCCGCCGAAATATTTGTGGGCAATCTTACAGCAAATATCATCCTCGGTGCGAAAGATCGGATCGGGGATGGAGCGCACCGGCGCATGATCCTGACCGGAATTCTATCAGAACAGAAGAGCGAAATCATATCTGCCTTCGACTCATGGCGTCTGGCCGGCGAACTCGAAGAGGATGGATGGTGCCTGTTGGAGTTTGTGAAAGATGGCTCAATTTGAAGTAAAGAAACTGGCAAGCGCAGACTGCGTGGGGATCATCGGCCGATTTACCCTTGAAGACAAAGACGCATTCCTCGACATTATGACGGGAAAACTGGATCTCCAGAACCGGCAAGTTTGCTTCGACTGCTCTCGCATGGATTACATCGATTCCTCTGGCATCGGAGACCTCTTGAAGCTCCGCACCGAGGCAACCCGGTACAACAAACCGGTCGTGCTCGGCGCGATGAAAGAACCGGTACGGAAAACGTTCAGAACTGCCCAGCTGGAGTCCGTTTTTGAAATCATCTCGGAAGAAGAATTCAAAGCGCGTTTCGCGTCCTGAGCGAATCACATCCCTCGGCGTCCCGCTCATCCAGGGTGATCGCGGACGCTATCAGCTCGATCTAACCGATCTCAAGCTTTTCCGCGGACTCTCCGTTCTCGCGGGAATGCTGGGTGAAGAAATCCTGGATCGCGCGCAGCGCGGGACAGACGTCGCCGTTCAACACCGCATCCTGGCGGAGATTACGCCTGAGCTTTCGGAGCTCGGGATCGCCGGCGTTTCCATTCACGCACGAAAGAACGTGCTCAAAGGACTTCCTGATTATAAGAAAGAATTTCACACGCAGATTCGTGCCGTATTCGGAACATTGCAGCGTCCGGCCTGGGGCGGACTTTTGTTTCCTGAGTACTTCGGACTGACTCCGCGCAGAAAAGATCCGCCCGGTCTTTTATTTCCTTATCATCTCCATTTTGACAAAGAAGAAATCGATTACTTTTTCCTCGTAGAGCGCGATGTCGAAGGACGCTTTCTTCGCATCACCATTGAAACAGAAGATGCGGGACGCCTGGATTTGAAGCGAATCCCGCATGCAGTCGTGAACGATCTCGATCGGCGCGTCTATTTGCAAGGGCTGACGCGTATGGCAGAGTCCATGCAGGCAGGCATTCGCCGCGAATGCGAAAACTTTCAAAACGAACACAATGAAGATCGTTCCCGCCAGCCTGGATTCTTCGAACAGATCAATGCGGCAGGAATGGAGCAATGCGAAATCATTACGGTGCACTGGCCCGTCGAAAGCGAAGAATCGCTCCTGTCTTCGCCCGGAGAACAGACTGTAGATTTTCTGCGTAAATGTTTGATCGTGCTCGAGGACCGCGAGATTGGACGGCAGCTCGCTTCCAGGGAAATCGAAGTTATCTCCGGTCAAAGACGAGCCTTCCTCGACCTCTCACGCCGGGGACGCTGTCTGAACATCAGCCTTGATGTACCGCGCGTTTACCCGGACATCGCGCGCTATCTGACGCGAATGCCGCAGCTCGAAAGCCTGAGTTACAAGAGGCCAGACGCGATGAAAGGCGTCCGCGTCTTTCTGATTCACCACATAACCGGCGAAATTCTCGCGACGATTCGCGCGATTGAAAACATGAAATGCGAATTCCTCCGCGTGCTGTTTGTGAAATATGCAGGCATCGTTCCGCCGGAATATCTGGAGACCCTTCTCTCGCTTCCGGAAAGCTCATTCGCGTTTCACGGATTGAACAAGATCGAGGCATCGGGAAGCGTGGAGGGATTTTACATCATGTCCCGCCAGTATACTCCCATGGCGAGCCTGTCGGATCTCGACCGCACGCTGGCTGCTAAGCGGCTTCCATTTTTCGAAGCAATGCAGCTAACGGCAGGAAATCTGTTCTTCCGGGAAGCTGGCATCTGCATTCGGACCGGGAAGAAATTACTGCTCATGGAAGACGGCGGGTACCTGGCGCCGCAGCTGAATGCTCTTTGCCTCGAGAAGAAGTCCCTGCGCGATGCGCTCCTCTATTATGGATTTGATGCCGGAAAGAAGAATGAAGGACTGAAGGCAATTCTGCCAGTCAGTGACAAGGATCTGGATCGACCGCTTGCCGACTGGCTTGCCGCGTTTTTCGCGGGCAGCGTCGAACATACGCGAAACGGGTATGACCGCCTCGCAGGCGTACAGAAGAAACACAATCGCCTGCAGTTTCCGGCGCTCAGCATCGCCATTTCCAACACGAAGCGGCAGATGGAATCCCGCGAAGTCTCCGTTTCCATCCTTCATGCGGTCGAGGCAATCCTGCACGGTCAGGGACTTGTGCTTTCGAACCGCCGCGCGCTGGTCCTCGGAAGCAGAGGCGCAATTGGAAAATGCCTGGTGCAGCATCTGAAATCGAGAATCGGGCCCGACAGAGTTGCGGGCGTCGATCTCACGGTCACGAATCGAAATGCAAACGAACAGGGGATTGCCGAGGCCGGCTCTCTCGACAAACTCAGCAAGGAGCACGTTCGCGATGCGGATATTATCCTCGGCGTCATCGGCCAGTCGATCTTCACGGACTCGTGGATCGAGGATTTGATTCTGAATGGCAAGCGCCCGCATGTGTTCTTCGCAAGCGGATCCACCAAGACACTTGAGTTTACTCATCTATCGAAGTACGTGGAAAGACTCCGTCAGACACAGGCCCCGCGCATTCGGGGCCAGGCAGCGCGTGTTGACGCCGAACCGATCCGCGATCCGCAGACAGGACTCATACAGGGAACGCGAGTTCGCATTGAGCTCGACAAGAAAACGCGAACCCTTCACCTCCTGGGCGGTCTGACACCCATCAACTTCCTGTATTATGGCGTGCCTACGGAAACGATGGATCCAGTTCTCACGCAGCTCGTTCAGGCTGCGGCTGGCCTCATGGCAAAGCACAAGGCCGGCAAATCACTGCCGCCGCGTCTGCTTGCCGTAGACCATGAAATCACGGTTGATGCGGAGCTGCTGAAGAAATGAATCCGGAAGAAATAAACGCGCGAATCCAGCGCATTGAGAAAGACCTTGCGGAACTGAAAGCGGAACTTCGCCGCACAGAAACGTCCGCGTCGAATCAGGCGCGTCCCGTCGCGCCGGCGCAGACCGCGCCTGTGTCCCGGCCTCCAGGAGTCATCAGCAAGTGGCTCGGCCGCGTGCAGGAAGATTCCATGGAGGTTTTTCTCGGCGGCAACCTGCTCGGCAAACTCGGTCTTGTTGCGATCGTTCTTGCGGCCGCCTGGTTTGTTCAGCTGGCGTTTCAGAACGGATGGGTAAACGAATCGGGCCGCATCTACACGGGTCTGGTAGTCGGTTTTGCGGTCTGCGGCACGGCGATCTGGCTTGCGAGACGCAAGTTGCGAGTCGTCCCGGCTCCCCTCCTCGGCGCGGGCATATCGATCGTGTACATCTCTGTGTTCAGCGCGTATCATTTCTATTATCTGCTGGGGATCACTGAGACGTTCCTCGCGCTCGCTCTCCTGAGCGCGCTTGCGACCCTTACGGCAATCATCGGAAATCGCCAGAGCCTTTACGTGTTTGCGCTGCTCGGCGCATATCTGGCCCCCATTATGCTCTCGCGCGGCGAGAATTCTTACCGATTCCTTTTTACCTACATTGGAGTCATTCAAACCGGATTCCTGGTAGTGAGCTGGTACCGACCCTGGAGATTCTCCGCATACGCGGTGTTATTTGCTACTTCGGGCATCTGGTCGGGCTGGGCTGCCGCGAATCTTGAGAAGAGCGGCTTTGCCGCACCCATGGCCATTCTTCTGTTCACTCTTGGCGCGTTCTACGTGAGGCATGCTTTTTTGAGCGGAAAGCACGAATCCACGCCGCGCGCGCCGGATCTCGTGCTTCTGGCATTATCCGCAATCTTCACCGCATCCGCTGGATATTACCTGGTGGATCATCACTACCCGAGAGCGACCGGGCACTTCCTGCTTCTTCTCGCTGCCGGCCTCTGTTTGTTCTATTTGCGCCAGGGAAACATCTTTCGCTCGGTTCCGGATCTCGGAACGCGCAGTGTGGTATTTTTTGAGATCCTCGTATTCGTTTTCGCCGCTATCACCCGATTCTTCGATGGACGGACGCTTACGCTTTCGTGGATTCTTCTCGCCTCGGCGCTTTCGATTTCGGCCGTGTATCTCAAGACACGGCCCGTGCTGCTGGTATCGATGATCGTCTGGGTAATGGCCGTTATGCGGCTTTTGTTTGCGGACCCGACACCGGTCCCGTACCGCCTGATTCTGAACGAGAGATTCGCTCTATTTGTGATCGCCGGTATTGGCGCGTCTATCACGCACCTGGTGCACCGCCGCGATCCATTCGAGAGCCTCGCGCGCGGATTTGCGTTTCTCTCCATGTTTCTGTTCGTTTTCGGGTCGCTTCTCGAAAACCATGATTCGGTAACGTCGGTGCATTATAGAAACCTCGGGTACTCTTATGTTCTCGCGCTTTACGCAGCGCTGTTTCTCGTGTACGGATTCGTCCGAAATCATCGCACGATGCGATTGTCGGGCGTGGTCCTCGCGGCCCTCGTTGTCGGGAAACTGTATCTCTATGATATCTGGCGCATGAGCGATCTCGTCCGCATCATCGCTGGATTCAGCCTGGGCCTTGCTCTTGTGGTTCTCAGCATTGTTTATCAGAAATACCGGGATAAGTTCCTGGAAGTGGGAAAATCGCTTATGATCTGGTTCGTTCTACCTGCCGCGTTGTTTTTGAGCCTGCAGAGCCTGCATGCTGAATCCTTTCGCGCCGGCAATTTCAAGAAAGTCGCATCCCTCACGCCGCAGAATGGCAGCGTGCTCGGCGATGCGAAAACCTCCTACGGCCAGTTTCTCCTCACCGATGAGCTTGTGGCAGCCGGAACTCAATCACTGAGGATCGCATACAAGAATCGCGCGCTTCCGTATCTTGTTCGTGCGGCGCGCGATGATGAGCGTGGAGGCCAGGGAAGACCGGAAGTTGTGTACGAAGAAGGTCTGCGAGACGGACGCATTTACGTTCTGAAAATGCCTCCTCTCCCGGAAGGAAGGGTCTGGACCAACCTGGAAGCGGACTCAAGCCAGCTGTACGAATCCGGACTTCAAATTGAAGCGGGAGAAAAACCAGGCAATTTGAATGTAATCGGGCACCGCACCGTATTTCACTACGCGGACCAGTCCGAGAAATTGATCCGGATCGATGCAGGCCGCGCGGCATATCTCCGCATTACGCTCGATAAAAATATTCCGCTGAACTTTCCGGCAGCGCATTACTCGATTGCCAGGCAGCGCGAATCCTCGTTTGAAATTCCGGTACAGTCCTGGAAACAATCTACGGATTCCGATCGAAGCGCAACGGTGCTTGAATTTCCAAATTCAGAGCGCCGAAAGATTCAGCGGTTCAAGCTCCAGTTCTCGGAACCTCGCTTTCGCCGAACCGTTGAAGTCTACACGTATTCACGCGTTGCGCACGAATTTCAGCTGAATACGACAGCAGGATTGATGAAGAGAAAAGACGACGCCCCGGAACAGGTTATCGATCTGGCCGGTCCTGCGCTCGATGCGGTCAAAATCGTAATCCTGAACGAAGACGATGCGCCTCTGCATCTTACTTCTTCATTTGCGTCAGCCCCCCTGGATCAAATCGTGTTCAAACTCCCGGATCCAGAAGAGGTTACATCAGCCGACGACACAGTTCAAATCTTCGCAGGGAATGACTACGTGGGCCCTCCCGCATACGATATCGACGACACGCTTGACAAGCAGATTCGTCCGGCCGAATTCACAGCGGGTACGCCCGCCGACAATGCTGCATTTTCCTATTCGATTGTGGAGCCGCCCCTTTCTGTATGGATCATCCGCGCTCTCTTCTATCTTGGATTGATCGGGCTTGTCTTTCCATGCGTTAAGATTTTTCGGAGCTACGCCTCCGAGGTGAAGTAACAAAAACGAACGCGGCGGCCGAAACGGTCGTCGAAGCCCTACACGGAGGAACTATGTTTCGCACGATCGCTCTTTTTCTACTTCTTTCTGCTCCCGCGCTCTACGCGCAGACTGAGGTCTGCCTGAAGGGAGACTGCAAGAACGGGCCGGGTGCAATTCAACTGCCGAACGGCTCTCACTACGAAGGAGATTTCCAGAATGGAAACTTCCACGGACGCGGCACCTACATTCTCCCTGCCGGAACGTACACCGGCGAATTCAAAGAGAACAGAATTGAGGGAAAGGGCGTTTTTCAGCTGAAGAGCGGACGCCGGCTCGAAGGCATGTTTCGCGGCGGTAAGCTGAACGGCGAAGGTGTTGAAATTCTCCCGGATGGAAATCGATTTGAAGGTCAGTTCGAAGACAATCGCTTTGTGAAAGGCACACACATCAAGCCCGACCGAACCCGCTTGAGCGGCTCGTTTTCGGGGGGACTGCTTCAGGGACAGGGGGAAAGCATTCTTCCCGACGGCGGAAAGTACTCAGGCGCATTTCAAGATTCTCTCTTTCACGGAAAGGGCACCCTTACGTATCCGGATGGATCCAGCTACACAGGTGATTTCGTGCGCGGCAAGAAAGAAGGCACAGGAACTGAAAAGTTCCGGAACGGAGACACCTATACTGGAGACTTCAAGAATAACCTGAAAGAAGGAAATGGAGTCTATCTGTACGCGGACAAGAGCAAGTACGAGGGACAATTCCAGAATGACCAGCCGCACGGCAAGGGCACATACACGACCCGCGACGGCAAGTCACACTCCGGCACCTGGGTGCGCGGTCAGGAACAGAAATAGAAGAACGTTAGTCGGCGCGCCGGTCCCGCGTGTGGACCGGATGCGTAATGTCTTCGGAAAGCTGCTGAGGATTTAACGTCAAATAGCTCGTCTGCTTATTCTTTCTCACTCTGCATTTCTTCATCGCACAGTAACTGCAGTTACGCGGAGTGCAGGGATCATTGTGCAGCATTAAGTCCACCGGACGTTCGAGCAGGCGTTCGAGTCTCCGGTGTATGTGCTCTTCGAGATCATGCAGCTGACGAACCGTGAAAAATCGCGGCACAATCATATGGAAATCCACGAGCACATACGGCCCTGATTCCCTCAGACGCAGGCGGTGCGGATGAATCATCTCAGGTTTGCGCGCATCGTTCAGAGCCGCGGTCACATTCCCCAGAACCTCTGGGCTGGCGCGGTCCATGAGCTGGTGAAAACTCTGTCTGAGAATTCGAAACCCTGAGATCAAAATCCAGAGCGCCATGATGCATGCGAGAGCCGGATCCATCCAGGGCGCCTTTGTGAGGACTACGAGCAGAAGGCCGAGAAACAAACCAACGCTCGAAACCACATCCGACATGACATGGTGTCCGTCCGCTTCAAGCGCCAGGCTGTGATGTTTGCGGCCTGTGCGGATCAAGAAGAAAGCGAGCGCAGCATTCGCCGCCGTGCCCGCGCCGGTGAACAGGAGACCAAGATCCATTCGGGAGACCTCATTGCCCCGGAAAATTCGGGGAATGGATTCATTCAGGATGATGACACCGGCGAGGAGAATCAAGGCCCCTTCAAGGCTCGCGGAGAAATATTCAAGGCGGCCGCGCCCGTACGGATGATCGAAGTCCGCTTTTCGCGCGCTCTGAACAATGCTGTATGTTGCAAAGCATGCTGCGGCAACATTGATGATGCTTTCCAGCGCGTCGGAT
>CAZUJO010000097.1:0-10531 GCA_964619995.1 uncultured Leptospiraceae bacterium | reverse complement strand
ATCTTGTATGGCGCGTAACGGTTAACGTCGAAACTGGTGCAGTCGAGCGTGAAGAGGCAAGATAGTTTTTCCTTCCAGAAATTAGCGCAGCTCAGAGTCGTCTGTTACACCGTAATAAGGGTTTTGTTTTCCCCGGTGCCAGGCGCTGGCCGAAGCGCGGCGAAAAGTGTTGGACAAAGCTGGCTCTGGGTTGCTTATCCTGGACATGGCCACATTTGCCGACATCGAGCGCGATGCGAAAGCCCTGCCGCTCCACGAGCGCGCAATGCTCGCAGAGAGACTCCTCGAAACGCTGGAGGACCTTTCGCCAGAGGAGCATGAGCAAATCTGGCTGGACGAGTGCGAAAAGCGTCTGGAAGCCATGAAAGCGGGAAAGCTCCGGACTATGAGTTCGGAAGAGTTCTTCTCGCGCGCGGAACAGGCAGTCAATGCGGATCAGGGCTAACGAGTTTGCCCTTGAGGAAACCAGCGAAGAAGATATCGATCTAGTCGCGGTTGCCCATCATAAGCGCCGGCCCTTCTACTGGAAAGACCGCGTCAAAAATCAATAGAGTATCTCGGCTCACCCCGGTCCCTTCAACATCGAAAGCGCAAAGAATGCCACGGGCAGCGAACAAAAGCACATCCCGAGCACATAAGGACTGATCCATGTTAGGATGGCACGGCCGGTCGTCTGCGAGAATTGAGCGCGAAACATCGGTATGGTGATGCGGGCCTCAAGAATCAAACCCATCAAGACACAAAGGAGAGACAGGACCGTCAAGGGATGGCTGGCGCGCAGATCCGACATGGGCGCGAAATTCGCGGCACAGGCGACGATCGTGTTGGCTACGAGAAGCGGAGCGATGCCGATCATGCCAATCGAAGAAATGGGAGCGAGCCCGGCCGTTGCGCCGTCGCCCAGGAAGCGCACGGTAAGAAAGCGCATAACGGCTGCGAGAAATACGCCGGCCGTCCATACGGGAAAGAGAAAGAGCCGGCTCCACGGCAGCAGGTTTGATCCCGCGCCTGTCATGCCGGACTTCGCGGAAAGGGAGGCGGCCGCCAGCCGGAGCTTTTCCAGGTTGGGCAGCGTGGTTACAAAATACAAGGCAGTGCAGGCCAGTGTTACCACGGCAAAGCCGCGCAGGACCACGAAGAAATCCTCGCGCACCTTCTCCCACGTGAGGAGTGGTGCACGCGTTGCTGCGAAAATTGTAGAGAGATCTGCGATCATGATACGCCTCCTTTGCGCGTATAGTTTTGTATGAGTCTTCTTTTAATCCGGCGTGCCGGGGAAGTTTCAGCGGCAGGTGTTGCATCGCGCGATGAGCGGAATTCGGCCGTTATGCGGCGTTCCATCTCTTCGGGCGCCAGCCGATCGGAATCGCGGACCATCTGAATCAAATTGCTTTCGAGAAGGGCCATCCGGTCCATCAAACCGTTGAGAGCGTCGGCGAGGGGTTTGATTTCATCGTCTCCCTCTCTGGGCAAGAACGGAGACATATGAGAAGGCACCATGCGGATCGACCGGATCAGGCGATTGTATGGAGACACAGCCATTGCGATTCCCGTTGCCAGCGCCATATCGAACAAGAAATAGCCCCAGCCCGCCACGATGAAGAATCTCAGCATGAGCGACTCGCTCATGGCGCGGCGAATCGGATCGAGTGCGGAGACGCCTGTCTGGAGAAAAAACGAATCGAGAACATCAATGCCGAACATGAGAAGGAGCATGGCCAGCGTGGCTGCGATGCCGGCAATCAGCCTTGCGCGAAACGGTCCGCCCAGCGGATCTCTCCTTCTCATGGCCGCTGCTGTCCCGAATCGGCGAACGAATACCCGCCGCGGTCTTTGATGGCCGAAAGCAGCTTCTCGCGAAAGAATCGAAGCTCGGCGCGCTGTTCGTCGCCCCGGATCTGCTCCAGCGTCCTTCGAATGACACCTAACGTCTGGGCCTGTGTGAGCCCGCTCTTCGCGTACTGATCTTTATTCCTGTCATAGTAGGACCGCACCTCTTCGTCGGTGACCGTGATCCTCAGGTTGGTTGAGGGCTGCATGGCCCGGGCGCTGACATAGTAGTCCGCAATCGCATGACGCATTGCGTTTTCGATGACGTATGCGGACTGAGGCGATTCGAGCACGCCTTCTCTCAAGGCCGCGTGCACCAGCAGATCTGTCTCGAACTGGTCTTTCACAAAACGCGCGTAGGCGTCGGAGTCTGTGCGAATCTGGCGCATCCCCGCGGGACCAAGGCTCGACGCGGCGACGGCATCGAACAAGCCTTCGATGTATTGCGCGCTGAAGTTCGAGCTGCCGATCGAGTAGGTTCCAGGTTCGTTTGCCTGGAAGCGCGCGAAGTACTGCTCCGCTGTGTGTTGTACAGAAGCCGGTCTCGTGGACCTGAGCGCTGCGACGACAGGGACAACGATGGCGAACAACAGCAGCGCGTAGATGATGCGTTTGTTCGCATGCGCGAATCGGCTGAGGCGATCGTAGAACGTAACGGCCGGATGGTCGAAGCGCAATTCGCGGTAGAGCGCTGTTGGATCTTCTGCGTTCAGAATCTCTTCTTCGCGCGCTTCCGCGGAGTCTCGGTCGGCCGCCTGGTTTGCATGCGGGATCTGGTTTTCGGTAGTCGGTTCATTCATGGGGCAACCTCGGGGTTTCTTCTATAGTAAAGCCAGCAGGCAAAAGGCACGATCAAGAGGCTGACGGTAAGCGAGAACGCCAGGCCCGACGAAACAGTCAAAGCGAGCGGGCGCCAGATGGCGGCACCGGGGCTTGAGTCGAGCGCCATCGGCAGCATTCCCGTCACGGATGCGCCGGTCGTGATGAGCACGGGACGCAGGCGTTCGCGCGCAGCCCTAAGGATCGGGCGGATCATGCTGTGGGATGCGCTTCGCGTGGCGCTTCGGACAGCGCGATGGATCGTGGATACAACCAGGATTGAGTTTGATACGACAATGCCTGAAAGCATGATCATGCCAATGTAAACGCTCATGCTCAATGGTGTGCGCATAACGGTAAACACAATGAGCACTCCGGCAATGGAAAGCGGGACCGTAAGCAGGATGAGGAACGGACGCGTAAACGATTCGAACAGGGCTCCAAGGAGCAGATATACGGCGAGAATCGATACCCCCACCGCGATGAGCATCTGGTTCTGATTTTCGATGCGCTTCTTGTATTCCTTCCCAAACGCATACACAGTGTTCGGCGGCAGATTCATGCGAGAGAGAGTCTGCTCAACATCGGCCGCAACCGCGTCGAGAGACCGGCCCAGAGAGCGGATCGTGATCGTGGCCGTCGTACGTTTGTTCTTGCGATAGATGTGTGTTTCGCCTTCGCCCACGCGGATCTGCGTGAGGCTGGCAAGAGGTGTGGCCCCATTTTCTCCGGTCAGGAGGAGCTGCTCAACATCGTCGGTGACAGCGATGGCTCCCGGAATGCTGCGAACACGGACATCGACCTCGCGTTCCCCGTCGTAAAATTTCGTAGCAATGGAACCGGAAATCAGCGTTCGCAGAGTGCTTCCGAGCGCCGCACTGGACAGACCCGTCGTTGCTGTCTTGCTTCGCTCCGGATACACAAGAAGATCCGTGCGCGGTTCGCGGAAGCGCAGCACGACCTGCGAAACTCCCTCTACGTGACCCTGAATGAGACCGGCTGCTTCCTTCGCTGCGCCTTTCAAAACAGCCGGATCATCGCCCAGAAAATCCAGATTCAAGTCCTGTGCGGACTCATTTTCCGAGGAAGCATTGTAATAGATGAAAGCATCTTCGCTGTGATCTGTGAGTTTTCTGAGCTCTTCAATAATCTCTTCGCTCGTTTTCGAACCGGTATCGCGCAGACGGATGTGAAAGGTGGCGTGCGATTTTTCGATCTTCGTACTGATCTCAGATACGAGCGGCGATTTGCGGATCACGGACTCTGCATCCCGGATGATTTCTGCAGTTCTGTCGAGATGCGTGCCGCTCTTGAGGTCCGCGGTCGCTTCGATCTGTCCTCCGTCTACCGGATCGACAAATTCTTTGCGCGACAGCCGGAATAACACAGGCGCGGCAAGGAGCAAGAGCGCGGGAAGTCCAAGGCTGATCCTGTAATCGCGAAAGACACGCAGCATGGTCTGCCGGTGAAACTGAACAGCGGACCGTCCGACCTTCGCGCTGACGCCCGCCTGCAAGCGAGGTTCTGAATGCTGCCAGGAGCGGGCCGCTGCGAGCATGAATCCCGGGAGGACTGTGACGGCGAAAACCAGAGAAAGGACGAGCGACATCGACACGGTGAGGGCGAGTCCCGAATACAGGCGGCGTGTGTCCGGTTCCGTAAAAAGCAGGGGCAGGAAGACGACGATCGTGCAGAGCGTCGACGATACAATTTCCGGAAATACAACCGAAGTTCCATCGAGCACCGCTTCGCGCGCGGAAGCTCCGGCTTCCGATCGTCTCTGGATGGATTCGCAGACCACCACGGAATTGTCGACGAGCATTCCCGCGCCCAGAGCAAGGCCGGATAACGTCATCACATTCAGATCGATTCCGAGAAGAAACATGAGAAAGAATGTGCTCAGGATGCAGGCGGGAATCGCACCTCCTATAAGAAGAGAGATGGCGCGTTTCTGCAAAAAAACCTGCAGGACTGCGAGCGCAATGAGGCCGCCCAGCATGCACTCGAATGCCACGCGCCGGATTGCTTTGCGAATGTGCTCGCCCTGATTGTGAATCACGCTTGTGGTAATATCCCGGTCCTTTAAACCGGCGACGATCTGCTCGCAGGCCGTGGTCAACGAGAGCGTGTTGGCCTTTCCCGATTTCTGCACGTAGATCGTGACGCGTTCTTCTCCATTCGTGCGCGAAATCGAATCAGGTTCGCGAAAAGAATCGGAAACGCGCGCAACGCTCGAAAGAATGACCGTGCCCTTTTCGCCGGCGATCGGCAGCCGCGCGAGTTGATCGACGGACTTGACCCGGGCGTCTGTGTAAAGGGACATCTCGCGAGGCCGGACTACGCGTCCGCCGGGTGCGAATGTGTTTGAGTCCGCAATGGCGGATTGAACGGCGGAGACTGCAGTTCCTGAAGTGACGAGCTTCCCCGGGTCAACGGCCACTTCAATCTCGCGCTCGAGTCCGCCTCCGACAAAAACTTCAGAGACTCCGTCGACGCGTTCAAAGAGCAGCTTGATTCGCCGGTCCACATGTTCGCGCAGGGTTCTGAGGTCCATCTTGCTGCTTGCGAAAGAAACCACAAATACAGGGCGATCGGAGGGATCGTACTGAACAATGTAGGGAGAATTTACATCGCGCGGAAACCTGGTGGAGACCAGATCCACGCGTTCACTGGCTTCGACCATCTTGATCTTGATGTCCGCATCGTTTGAGAAAAGCAGGTTTACCTTGCTTTCTCCTTCGCTCGAGACAGAAAGAATCTCCTCGATGTTTCCGAGATCACTCACGCTCCGTTCGACGGGGATGGTGATCATCTGGTGGATCTTTTCCGCCGAAACACCCGGATATCGGGTAACAATGGTTATGCCGGGACTTGCGAGGTTGGGCATGAGGCCCACAGGAAGATGAGCCAGGGCGATCAGGCCCAGAAAACAGCCCGAAAGAACAAGCATGAGGCAGAGCACAGGCTTCGCGAGAAAGAATGCGATGAACCGTTTCATGCAATCCCCAGGGCGAAGCGCGCAGCTCCGACCGTTCCAAGATCGCGGATGCGAAAGCGAAATCGTTCGACTACGAGGAACATCGTTGGGAATGCAACGAGCGTGAGCACGGTCGCAACAAGCAGCCCCCCAACGATGGCGACGGCCATGGGCGCCTGGAGGTTCCCGCTCGATGCAAGTCCGGCCGAGGGAAGGGATCCCAGCATGTTTGTGAGGCTCGTGAGCAGGATGGCGCGAATCCGTGCGCGGCCGCACTTCTTCAGAATCTGCGGCAGTTCTTCCAGGTCCGATCCGTCGTGCCCGCCTTCGCCTCGCTTCTGTTCAATGTACTCGTAGAGCACGGTGGCGGCGTCGACGACGATGCCAGCAAGCAGGATGATCCCGATCGCCGATGAGATATTGAGGCCGTGTCCTGTAATGAGAAGCGCGCCGGAGACACCGAAGAGCATGAGCGGAATGATGAGCGCCAGAGTGATTGGGTGAACGAGCGATTCGAACTGACCGGCCAGCAGCATGTAAATAAGAACGGCTGAAATCGCGAAGGCATATACCAGCCCGGCCAGGGACTGCGAGGTCTCTTCGTTGTCTTCCCTGAGACGAATTTCAGGGCGCTGTTCGGGCGAGAGAGAGGCATACTTCTGGCGCGTGTCTGCAAGGACAGACTCGAGTTGTGACGTTAGCTGGCTTTTGGCGTCGCGTTCGTATTCGATGCGAACATGTTCAATGCGGCGCTGATTTTCGCGGAGAATCGTCGGACGGCCGAGGCCCTCGGTCGGTGTAAGGAACGTGCCGATTTCCATCTGCTTGCCGTCGCCCACAGAAACGAGGAGACGGCGCACGGTTTCGAGACTGCCGCGGTCTTCGGGGCGAAGACGCACGCGCACGTCGATCTCGCGGTCTCCTTCGCGAAAACCTGTGGCAATGGCCCCCGCGATTCCGGTGTGAATGGTCCGGCTGACGGCCTCGATCGAAAGCCCCTGCGCGGCCACCTTCTCGCGGTCTACGAAAATCTTGATCTCGGGATCCGTGGCGGCGGCAGTTGAATGAAGGCTGACGATCCCCGGTGATTTTCGCACTTCCGCTGCGATCCTTTCCGCGGCTTCGCGGGCGACGCTGCGGTCGCGGTGTTCGACCTCTGCAAGAATCATGGGGGACGTTTCGCCAAGAAGCTCCTGCAATGCCTCTCCCTTGATGTGCATGGTGGTTTTCATATTTGAAAAATGCGAGAGCCCTTCTGCGAGGATGCGGTTGAATTCGCGTGACGTCATGCGATCTCGATCAATGTAGATCAGGCTTTCGGAGTGATTGGGCTGGCGGATTCCCTTTACACGCTGCGAGAGATCATCGGAATCAAAACCGGTCGTTGTGATGGCATGAAAGGAGAGGTTGTTCTGTTTCAGAAAGCCGTGAATCTTCGCCTGCAGCGCTTCGTTCTCTTCAAGGGTCGTTCCTGCAGGCATTTCGATTTCCGCCTGCACAATCCCCTGATCAACGTCGGGAAAAAGGCTGCGGGGCAGAAAGGCGAAGGCTGCAATTCCCAGCGCTCCGAGCCCAAAAGAAATGCCGAGAATGCGCAGCGGCCGGCGCATGGAGTAGTCAATCGACGTATCGTAAAGACGAGAGGCGAAAGCGATTACATGTTCGGCCGCGCGAAATGCCGGGCCTGCAGCGCCGTTGACGGCTGCGAAGGTTTTGCGAAGAAAACCCACTTTCGTAACAGGCAGCGCGAACATCACGGGCACGAGGGTCAGCGAACAGATGAGCGAACTCAAAAGCGAAAATGTAATCGTGAATGCGAAATCGCGGAATACTTCGCCGGCGATCCCCGGCACAAAGATAATCGGAACAAATACAACGATGGTCGTGCCGGCAGCGGAAATGACGGACCCGACCACCTGCGATGTGCCGCGCACTGCCGTTTCTACAAGCGAATGGTCGGGATGCTCCTCTCGTTCAAGCGTGATCGATTCAATGACGACAATGGCGCTGTCGAGCAGCATCCCGACGCCAAGCGCCATGCCGCCGAGGCTCATGATATTCAGGGACAATCCCTTCAGATACATGCATGCGAAGGTTGTGATGATGGCCACCGGAAGCGTGATCGAGATGATGAGCGACGGCCAGAGGTCGCGCAGAAATAGGAAGAGAATCAAAACTGCGATGATGCCGCCGGTCAGTGCCTCGGTTCGCACATTGGCAATTGCAGAAAGTACATAGTCGGACCGGTCCTGGACAATTTCGAGGCGCAGCTTCTTGCCGAACCGCGCGTTGATCTCTGTGAGCGCGTTTCGAATATTCTCAGCGGCGCGAATCGTGTTTGCGTCGGGCTCTTTCTTTATGCCTAGAATGACAGCCGGCTCGCCGTTGTAGAACGCAGAACCGCGTCTTTCGCGGAAGCTGTCTTCGATCCGGGCAACGGTGCGCAGTTGAACCGGAGATCCCGAAGAAGAAACAGCGACGACCGTTTCGCCAATCTGCTGAATGTTCTGGAACTCCCCCTGCACGCGAACGGTCAGTTCGCGGTCGCCCTTGCGGACCGTTCCCGCCGGGAAACTGAAGTTAGACGATTCCAGATTGGCGCGCAGCTGTTCGAGTGTAAGTCCAAGGGCAAAGAGCTTCTGCGCATCGACGCGGACCTGAATTTCGCGCTTCTGCCCCCCGAGCACAGAGATGGACGCGACTCCGTCGATTCGCTCCAAAAACGGGCGAACGTTGTTGTCTATGTAGTCGCGAAGCTGCGCGGAATCGAGATCCACCGGCCGCGCGACGAGTGTGATGACGGGATCGGCGGAAGGATCCGACCGCACGATGATGGATTTTTCTGCATCCTGCGGGAGCACGGACTTTGCGAGGTCCACCTTCTGGCGCGTGTTGACGATAGCCAGATCGAGGGATGTTCCCCATTCGAAGAAGACTTCTACAATCGAAAGGCCTTCCTGCGATTTTGACGTTACGCGGCGAACTCCGTTGACAGAGCTGACCGCGTCCTCGATTGGCCGGGTTACGAGGTTTTCCATTTCTTCCGGCGCGACGTTCGGATACGGAGTGAGAATCGTAAGCTGCGGTATCTGAATGTCCGGGAAAAGACTCACGCGCAAACGCCCGAGCGAGATCGCACCGATGAGCAGAATCGCCGCGTAGATCATTGCCGTTGCGATGGGCCGGTGAATCAGGAAACGCAGCATGATCAGAACGTGAAGTAGATGATGTAATCGGAAACCATCGTGTTGCCGTTTGTATCGACCGCGCCTGAACTGCCGCCGCTGATCTTTAAGCGATACGTAGGAATTCCGGGCGCAGTCGGCCAGGGGTTCCCATAGAGCTGCAGGATCATGTAGTTCCCGCTCGTGGGTCCGGGCGTGATGATGCTGTAGATCTGCACGCTGCCGGCGGATGAATCAAAAATGCGCGTGAAGCTCGTCGAAGTGAGAAGGGAATTTCGCACCATCACGTTGTTGAAATCGATCCGGAGTTGAATGAGGCAGAGCGTTCCAGGTGTAGGATCCGCGTCGATGAGCTGGGCCGTGTCGAGCGGCGAAAAATCGACGAGCCCTGCTGTGTAGGCTCCTGTACCGGCAGCGCCCGCGCAGGTACCTGGCGACGTAGAGGACTCCTGGCGGACCTGTGTGATGAGAGGCCGGACACTGGCCGCTGCGTCCGTTACAAATGGATAGGAATATCCATTGCTCATAACGTTGCCCGATGCATCGACGGCGGAGTTTGCGACGGAAAGCGTGTAATTCGTTTGAGGAGAGAGTCCTCCCGCAAAGCTCAGGGTCAGTTGATCGTTTGTGCCGTTCCAGGTTTTGGTCCATGAAGCGGATGGACTGAGGGTAATGGCGGCTTCTGTCTGAACAATGTTCATAGGCTGCGAAAACTGAATGACGATAGGCGACATTCGATCCACGTTTGAGGTTACGATGCCGTTTGTGAGAGCGATTCCGGCGGCCGCGGAGAGAATCGAGGGCGGCGTAAAGGCGGTACCGACTACGAAGGAAACGGTCTGCGGACTCTGCAGCGAGTTACCGCTTGCATCTTTGAGATTCGTTGTGAGCTGGATTGTATACGTGGTGCCATTCGTAAGCGGAGCAGACGGGGTAATGATGATTTGATCTTTCGCAGCATTCTGTGTGGTTGTGCTTACGATGGCTGGTGAGATCGTGAGGCCGGAGGCGATGCTTGCAAAATCGATTGGTTTCGAGAATGCAAGCGTGATGACCTGGTTCTGAGCGACGCCGGAGGCTCCATGTGCGGGGGTTGATCCGAGTAACGCGGGGTGGGAAATGTCGCTCTGTGCGAAAAAGCGCGCGATATAATCCTGCTCAAGGTCGACCCCGGACGACGCTTCGGCAGACTTCGCAACGGTCATGGTGAACTGATCGGCGCCGGCGAGAGCTGCGCGCGGCAGAAATACCATGCGGGTTCCGTCCCACCTGTATCCCCCGGTCACCGATCCGGAAGCGCTGCTGAGAGTGAAGGCTGATTGTGTCTTTTGCTGGTCCATCTCACGGTCAAAGAGAATCCAGATCCCCTGATTCGGATCAATTCCAGTCAGGCCGTCAGTCGGGTACGATGCGAGAACAGCGGGCCGCGTTCCCCCTCCAGGCAGGAGGAGTCCTTCAAGCGCGTCCTTTTTGGAACAGGCGAAGATGGCGCATAACGTTATGACTGTGAGGAAGCGAAGGAGGCCTTTCATCACTGCACCTTCAGATACACATACGCATCTGCCTGCATCCATGTTCCGGTCTGCGCGCCAATGGCCGCGGACCGTATGCCCGTCGATTGGCCGTACAGCTTCAGCTGGTACTCGTTGCAGCCAACATCCCCCAGGTAGATGATGAGCTCGTCGTTCGGATTGACCACCGTTGCAAACCCGAGGCCGAT
>CAZUJO010000096.1:8693-10613 GCA_964619995.1 uncultured Leptospiraceae bacterium | reverse complement strand
ATCGAGGACTGATCGGCAGCAAGCAGCTCTAGGCAGTAACCGCCGGACCAGAGCGCAGTGCCGAGCGGCATCAGGAAGAAGTAGAATGCGCCGCGCGCGCGCCTGCGGCTGAACGCATAGGCGCCGTTGATGATGGAAATGATCCCGGCGATGGCGGGAAAAATGTAGAGCGTCATGCTTTGCCGTAGCGCAGGCGAGCGGCGGCCACCACCGCAAGCACGGGAGCTACAGCGATTCCGATTACAGGAACGAACAAGAAAAGAGCGAATCCAATTCCCACTCCGAGAATTTCAGGGCGAAACTGCCTGGTGAGAGCCTTGCGTTCGTCCGCGGTTTCTGTTTCTTTTTCGAAAACAAAGTCAAATGCGCTTCGACCCAGGACATACGAATCCACAAGGAACATAACGGGCGCCTCCAACGGTCCCAGCGGCAGCGTCAGCACGAATGCTCCGAGCGCTCCCGCTGACGCTTTGACACCGAGCCAGCCGCCAATCAAAGCGTTCTTGAAATCCTGCGAAAGCGTTGTTTTGATTTCGTGGCCAATGAGAACGGCTTCGACTTTGCCAAGAAGCGGTCCGATGAACGGAAGCACGAGCAGAGAGCTCAAGGGACGATAGGCGGCAATGATTGCCATGATGCCCGCTGCGATAAATATGAGGCGCACGGCGACGTGGACAGCCTCCGGGAGTTCGTGAAGCCGCTCCATTTGCGCAAACAGCGCGTCGGAAACAGCCCGCGAAACGAAAATGACGACGACCAGAAGGACCAGCGCCACTGAGAGACCGACGAGAGCGGGCAGGAGCGCCTGGGATAGAAGTTTGTGCGCGCGCAGAAAGCCGAAGCTGGACCAGAAGGCGCGAAAGCCGGCGCGAACCCGCGAAAACATTCAGCGAACCTGGCCGTGCATTTCCCCGTGTTCGACGCTCGTGATCCGGTTATTTTCATTCACGTGAACCACGTTCGCTTTGTAGTCGGGCGCGATTTCCTGCGGCTGGAAAAAGCCATAGGCCATGACGATGATCAAGTCGCCCTTCTGGGCCAGACGCGCGGCGGCTCCATTCAGGCAGACCATTCCGCTGCCGCGCTCGCCTTCGATGACGTAGGTCTCAAGGCGCGTACCGCTGTTGATGTTCACGACCGCCACCTGTTCATACGGGTAGAGGCCTGCGGCCTCAATCAGGTCCAGGTCCAGAGTCAGCGATCCCGGGTAGTGCAGCTCCGTCTGCGTAACGGTTGCGCGATGTATCTTCGCGCGGCAAAGTGAAACTAACATATCATTCCTCCGCTCAGCGGCCCGCCTGGGCGCGCTTGCTCACGTATTGATCATTGAATGGGATTTCCACCCGGGCCACGGTGCGATCTTCGAGGGTGCCGATCCGAAACAGCGCAGGATCCAGTCCTTCACTTTTCATCATGATCATAATCAAGGCAATCCCGAGTCCCGCGCCCTCCGTGTTGTCCATATTGTCCATGTAGAATTCGGCAATGTCGTTGTAGGACATGCTCTTTTTCATTTTCTCGCGCAGCCGGAGTTCTTCAGCAGGCGCAATGGCCGTGTTGTTCTCGACCTCGATGCAGAGACCGTCGTCGCCGTGGGAAAGGAATATTTTGACATAGACTCCCTTTTCCCGCGACTTCGTCCCGTACATCTCATTCATTTCGTCGGAGAACGCACGGCGAAAATCGACGACCCCCTTCTCGTAGTCGGCCGGATTGTTGATGTCCAGGCCGTGTTCATCGAAAAATAGTCTCTTCTGATTAGCCTTCACCCCGTTGATTGCCAGTTCTTTCGTGATGGTGTAGACGAGGTCGAGCAGGGAAGCCCGCCCGTACTTGTTCAGGATCATCTTCAAGATGTGCAGAATATATTTTTCGACTTTTTCATTGACTTTGCTGGACTGCAACGTCAGCTCTTGACTC
>CAZUJO010000096.1:0-8683 GCA_964619995.1 uncultured Leptospiraceae bacterium | reverse complement strand
ATCAGGCGTATGTTCTGCTCAAGCTCAAAGAAGCTTCTGCTCATAAAAGGGGCGTCCGGGGTCAGAAGTTCGCTCAGGATGCCTGCTAGCAAGTCTGATTCATGGAGCTGAAGCATGTTGCCTACCGCCCCGGCCAGTGAAACCCGTGCTCCGCTCCGGCGGGCCATATTCCTGGACCCCGCGATCAGCTATTCGAACGGCCTGGACGTCGAGGTGCACTCCCTGACCGATCTCTATGGCTCAGACGGCATGGGTTCGGGGCTTTCCCTGGGCGTTGCCATCGCGCACCGGCACACGTTCGAAGAGCACAAAGACCAGCTCTGGAACTGGATTCTGTCCCATCCAGAGACCGAATTACGTCTCATCATCCTGTCGCCCGAAGATCATCCCAAGTCTTACTTTCGCCCGGTGCCGGAAGAGATCATCCACCTCGTGCTTCCGGTGAACGCTTCGCAGCAGATGCTGCACGATGTGATCGAAGGCGCCTTCCATATTCTCAAGCTGCACAACGACAAGGTCCAGCTGCAGTCCTCGGCTTGCGCTCAGCTATCAGGACATTCGCCGTCTAACGCGCGTCGGACAGGCCCTTGCCACAGAAAGAAATTTTGAAAACCTCATCGGGTTGATTCTTCAGCTCGCTCGCGAGATCGTCGCGGCCGATGCGGGGTCCATCTACGTCGTAGAGCGGCCCCGGCACAACGAGAAGCCCACGCATATTCGTTTCAAGAAATCCGCGCTGAATCTTGCGGCCGATGAATTCCTTCTGCCAATCGATCGCAACTCGATCGCTGGCTACGTCGCTCTGACAGGTCAGCCGCTGATGATTGAAAATGTGTACGCTCTGAGCGGCGAAGAAGAATACAGCTTCAACTACGAATTTGACCGCCTGCACAACTACTACACGAAGTCCATGATGGTGATTCCAATGAAGAATCACCGCGACGAAGTGATCGGCGTCATTCAGCTGATCAACAAGAAGCGCAGCGCCGCGCGAAAACTGACCCTGGAAGACATGAAGGGGCGCGAAGTTGTTCCATTTACGGACAACTGCCGTGAGCTTGTCAGCGCCCTTGCCGGTCAGGCTGCGGTCGCCATTCAGAACAGCATTCTCGTCCAGGATATTAACAACCTCTTTGAAGGTTTCGTGAAGGCTTCCGTATTCGCGATTGAACAAAGAGACCCGACCACTTCGGGTCACTCGTTCCGGGTCGCAGAGTTTACATGCGGCCTGGCCATGGCAGTGGACCGAATCGGCGACGGCAAGTTTGCCGCTCTGAAATTTTCAGCGGATCAAATTCGTGAATTACGTTATGCGTCATTGCTCCACGATTTCGGAAAAGTAGGCGTTCGGGAGCATGTTCTCGTGAAGGCGAAGAAGCTCTATGAGCCGGATATGGAGCTGATCCGCTGGCGGTTTCATTACATTCGGAAGTCTCTCGAAAAAGAAGTCCTCGAAAAGAAGCTCAAGTATTACAAAGAGAACGGCCCGGCCGGTTACGCGCAATACGAGAAATATATGGACCTGGAATTCCAGGAAACCCTGGGGGAGGTGAACGAATTCTTCCGCATCATCAATGAATCCAATGAGCCCTCTGTTCTCGAAGCCGGCAACTTTGCGCGCCTCGAAGAAATTTCGCAGAGAAGGTTCCGAATGGATGACGGGGGCGAAGTTCCCTTCCTCAAGCAGAACGAGCTTGTGAGTCTGTCTGTGCGGCGCGGCAACCTGGACCGCCAGGAGAGGCTTGAGATCGAATCGCACGTAAGCCACACATACAAATTCCTGATTCAGATTCCCTGGACGTCGGAGCTGCGCCGCATTCCCGACATTGCTCACGGCCATCACGAAAAACTCGACGGGTCCGGTTATCCGCTCGGATTGAAATCGCCTGAAATTTCGCCCCAGACGCGGATGATGACGATTTCAGATATTTATGATGCTCTGACCGCAAGCGACCGGCCGTACAAGAAGTCGGTGACTCCCGAGCGCGCTCTCGATATTCTCAAACTGGAAGTCAAAGACGGTCACGTAGATGCGGACCTGCTCGATGTCTTCATTGGGGCGGAGATCTTTAAGCTTCAGTACCGGCCCTGAATTCGCGGCTCAGATCCCGCCGGCTCTTTCAGGTTTTTTCAAGAACCGCTTCGTAGAACGGCATCGTAAGGCGAAAGTATTGTTCCGACAGAACGCGAAAGCTCCTCGATTTCGCGGCGAAGTCCGTGGGCCGGTTTAACCGGCATCCGCCTGCGAAAATCTTCCAGGCGGGCGTGAGAGCGCTCTGGAATGCGCCGGCAACCGGCCCGTGCGATCGAATGTGTTCGAGCAGTATCAGTTTTCCGCCGGGCTTCAGCCATTTCTCAAAACGCTCAAGCGCGAGGTCCAGATCCGGCACAGTGCACAGGACGAGTGTGCACACAACGGCATCGAGAGACCGCTCGCGGATCCTTTCATCGAGCGCTGCGTCGCCGATGCCGGCCTGGAGAATTTCAATGGAAGCTGCGGGCTTTCCAGGATGCTGTGCCCGGATTTTCTCAAGACGTTCTCGCGCATGATCGGCCATCGGAGCGGACGGTTCGACGGCGAGGACGGCCGCGCCCGACGAGTACCAGGGGAAGCAGGCGCCCGTTCCCGCGCCCACCTCGAGAATGCTTCCGGTGAGGTCGCGCAACAGCCTCTTTCTTCTGCGCGATACTTCCGCGCGTTCAAGGCGGTCCATAAATGGATCGTAAAACTTTGCAAATAATCGCTCGTACGTGGACGGATTTGCCATTTTCAAGCCTCAACGTTCAAAAATCAGGCGCATACTTTTTCAAGAAAGCGTCCATCCAGGCCCCGTACTGCGCGGGATTCGTTCGGATGAGGCTGCAATGACCGCCCTGTTCGGACGGATGAAACACCTTTCGGTCGTGCGGAATGGCCGCGAAGATTTCCTCTGAATGCGAAAACGGAATGGCGTCGTCATCGCGAGTATGCGTAAGAAACACCGGACTTTCTATTTTCGCGGCTTCGCGCAGCGGATTCGCGTCCTCGGTGCGAAAGTTGCCGCGAAGGCCGGCCAGCCAGGCGGCCGTCGGATACAAAAAGAGAAGCGGTCTGCCGTAGAGTTTCGCGCCGCGATACTTCAGAATTGTATCGAGGTCGCGGAAGGGAGAATCCACGGCGACGAATGCGATGTCGGGAACGAGCGGCGCTGTCTGCAGAACAATGGCCGCCCCCATGGACGCGCCGAAGAGTCCGA
The DNA here is from genome assembly GCA_964619995.1 of uncultured Leptospiraceae bacterium. GTDB lineage: Bacteria > Spirochaetota > Leptospiria > Leptospirales > Leptonemataceae > JAEUSB01. The sequence goes on along the minus strand of CAZUJO010000096.1, from coordinate 5,447 downwards.
TCTTTTCCTGCGGCAGTCCTGTGCGTTTTGCGAACCAGTCGACCATGGTCGCCAGGTCGTTTCTTTCGTGAACGCCCCAGGTTGCGAAGGCGCCTGTGCTTTCGCCGTGATGGCGAGCGTCATAGAGCAGAACGTGACAGCCGCGCGGCCAGAACAGTCGCGTGTATTTCAACATGCCGTATTTATTGGATCCGTGTCCATGATGCAGAACGACTCCGCACCTGCGGTTCTTTCGGTTCACAAACAGCCATCCGTTCAGGACGACCCGGTCGCTGGCGACGGACACTTCTTCCGGTCGCGGAAGGTCAAGGTCCGCGTAGCCGCGAATGTTGTCTTCCTGCAGGATGGTTTCTTTTGATTTGACCTTGAAAGCGGTGATTTCGCCCGAGAAGTAAAATGCTCCGGCAAGAAAAGACAGAGCGAGCGCAAGCGCGGTCCAGAGAAGGGCCCGTTTCATTCTACGCTTCCCGACCTTGACTGCGAGCCCTGCGGATCTCGAACATGCACCAGATCCCTCCGAGCAGCGTCAGAATCAGAATCCAGGCATTGCCAAATCTTACGTAAAGCGTAGGATCTGCCGTATTCACGGGCACCTGCCACACCTGCACGTCTTCCACTTCCTGGCCGGACAGCCTCGGTCCGAGATCCGGCTGAACGTAATCGCCCGAGAGATTCACAAAGCCAGAACTGCCGCTGTTTGTGGATCGCACGAGCGCGCGTCTCGTCTCGATTGCTCGAATTCTGCCGAGGCCAAAATGCTGAAACGTCTCCACGGTTTTTCCGTACCAGCCGTCCTGCGTTATGTTTACCATGAAACCGGGATTCGAGTCTTGAAAGAAGCTGCGAATGTATTCAGGAATCAGGACCTCGTAGCAGATCAAAGGCAGAAACGTTCCCGCGGGAACGGCTCCGGTCTCTTTCAGTTTTCCTGTCTCCGGTTTTTTGTAATAGGTAACGTTATGCGCGCTCTCCCCGCGCTCAAAGCGGCTGTAACGAATCGCTTCGGGCACAAGGGCGATCAATCCCGTCTGGTCCAGGAATTCGGCGCCCGGTATGTACTCACCGAACGCCAGCAGCGTGCGTTTGTGATAAAACTCCCGTCGGACGCCGTCGGGTGAAAAAGCGACCGAGGAGTTGAAGTAGATTGGCCGCGGGCGGCGTGTCAGGCGGTCAAGTCTCACATCGCCGGCGACTTCATTTACGAACACGGTTGCGCCGTTTTCAAGGGCAAGTCGCTTCACCAGCTCAGCATACTCCGGGCTGTAGATCCCCGCCCAGCGGGTCACCGGATGATCCTGAGTCGTCAGATTGTTCGGCACACCGGACTCAGGAAGCACGATCATGTCCAGAGGCCCGGCTTCCTGCGCTTTCCGTACGAGCCGGGGAATTGTGTTTGCGAAAAGTTCCTGAACGACGCTGTCGGGCACGCGTCCCTCAGAGGCATGCGGCAGCCGTGTATTCGGCTGGATCATAGCGACGCGGACATGCGGGAGGTTGCGTTCCATCTCCGCGATGAATGCGAGACGGAAGTAACCAAAAATCGTCACAAAGGCGAATAACGTTGGAAGAACCAGCGGCATCCGCCCTCCGCTCCAGGAGCCCGACTTCAAAGCCAGCGCCAGCGCGTTTCCGGGAGGAGTGCCCGAACGCCAGATGCGAAACGCCGCGCCGGCGAATTCAAAAAGCCCGTACGTGCCGGCGAAATGCAGGAAGGAGATGCCGTAGATCCCCGTGTATTCGGCCACCTGGGCAAGCGGGCGGTTCTTTGCCAGGAGGTTGCCCCAGTACCAGGGAAACACCTGGGGCGAAAGGTAATCGGTGAGCAGACCCAGCATGCCAGCAATGAACCAGAGAGGCGGCAGTCTGTGGCGGTGACGAATGGCGTATCCAAACGCGGCCATGAAAAACGGGATCTTCAGATTCAAAAGTACAGTGTAGGGCACAAAAATCAGGAGGGAGAGAGCGATGTTCAAGCCCCCGAACGTTCCCATTAGGTGCAGCATCCAGTAGAAGGAAAAAAGGCAGAGGAAGAAGGATCCGAGTGCGCCAATTCCTGCCAGAACCCAGAGGCGGCTCTGAAATCGTTCTGCGAAATAGAACATGGGCCACGTGCAGATCCACACGACTCCGGGCACGAGAAATGGATCGAGCGAAAGAGTGCAGAGAGCGCCGAACACCGCGGTTCCCGCGATGACCTGCAGCCAGGGATTGGCAAAAAAGCCTGGCAAACTCAAGCCCTGGTTTTTCTTCGGTAGAGTGTCTGACCTCTTCTGAGATTTGGGAGAATTCATGGGACCCCTTGCAAAAGAACTATTCGAAGCAGCTCGCAACTATATCTACCAATTTCGCGAAGAGCCGTTCACTCTGGCATCAGGCCGGCAGTCCAGGCATTACTTCAACTGCAAAAAAATCACCCTGCATCCCGGCCGCCTGCATCTGCTTGCCAGGGTCCTTCGAGATGAAGTGATTCCGGCTGCGGGTCTTTCACCGGAAGCTGTGGGCGGTCTGACGCTCGGGGCTGATCCGATTGGATGCGCGCTCTCACTCGCATATCACGAGTCAGGCAAGCTCGTGTACCCCTTGATTGTCAGAAAAGAAGCGAAAGGGCATGGCACCGGGCAGCGCATTGAAGGCGAATGGAAGGGAATTCACGAAGTCCTGGTTCTCGATGACGTGATTACGACTGCCGGCTCCACTTTGCAGGCCGTAGCCGCATTTCGCGAGGCGGGACTCGTTGTGAAACACGCTGTCTGCATCGTGAATCGCGAAGAAGGCGGCGAGGAAGCTCTCAAAGAGCAGGGCATCACCCTTTCGTACGTTTTCAAGAAGGGTGATTTTTCACTCGTCAAAGACGATTTCTAGATCGATTTCTAGATCGGCCGGATCTGAAAGGTTTCGCCGTCCTTGAGATCACGCAGCTTGCGAAAAAACTCGAGCTCAAAATCCAGCTGCTGATCGGCAGGCACAGCTCGCAGTGACACCCCATCGGCGGCCTGCGCTGTTGAGTATGGCGGATACGCATGGATCAGCTGACCGGGCGCAAGACGGGACGCGCCCCTTCCCTCCGATTGCTTCTGCAGCTTCAAAAGAGGATGCATCTGGAGCAGGTCGACAGGATTCTCCTCGGCCTCGCGCAGAAATTCCGGGAGACTCAGATTCATATTCTCAAGAAACGCCGTCTCAAGGGTCAGCCGGAAAACGCGGCCTTCGCGCAACAGAAACTGGTCACCCATGCAGTCCTGAGCGAACGGAATATCAGATTCACCTAACAGCTCGTATGTGTTTCGCAGGGCTCTTGGTCCCTTCCAGATTCTGTAAAGGGAATGCCAGGCGGGTTCATCGCAAATTCCCCGCACATGGAGACCTCCGCCGAATGCGACGAATCCATTGACCGACCTGAGCACTCCTGCCAGATCAACCGGCAGAGATGCAAGGACGCTTTCGTCTGGGTTGGCCGGGCCCCGGAACGTAAGAGGCAGACTCACAGCATTCGCTTACTTCTTTTCGAACAGGGCTTTCGCCACACCCTGCAGCGCGCTCAGGATCGACTCGGGTTTTTCGCCCTCAGGAGCCTTTGGCTGCAGATACTTCACTGCAAACTGATTGTACTGCTGCTCAATCTGTATGATGCGTGCTTCAAGATCATCTGCGAGCTTCTTCGCTTTCTGCTTATCGTCGTCATTGAAGGTGCCGAATTCGTACTCCACGATGTCTTCGGTCACTTTGCCTTTGAGCAGGAGATGCAGTTCGACCTGCATGTATTTCCCGATCAGCGAGAATCTGCCTTCTTTCTTCAGGCGCCGGATGCTCACTTTGAGTTCAACGTTGTTCAGGACGCGAAGCGGGCGGAACACTGACGCTCTCTGTACCAGGTCATGATCTTCGGCGAGCTTCACGGTCTCGTCGAAACCACCGACGCGGTCGAAGAGGCGCTTTGTGATGAAAATGCAGAACCCGGCAGCGCGGGGATTAAAGGACTGGTTCACCTTTACGGAAAGGTTCGCGAGGTGGAAGAGCAGCTGGTCGAGCCGGAGATCTGAGTCCGGTTTGAACTCGCAGGTTGCGAGATCCAGAAAGCGGTCCTGCATTTCGGCCAGGGCGCCCTGGAGAAAATCGTGCGGCAGAATCACATCCGAATCGAAAAAGAAAAGAAACTCGCCCTTCGCAGCAGCCGCGCCGCGGTTTCGCCCCGGACCCGGCAGTCCGCCCGGCACAACGTGAGCTCCGTAACTCTTTGCGATTTCAATGGTTTTGTCTTTAGAGCCTGCGTCGGCCACGATTACTTCGTAATCAGTGAATGTCTGGTTTTTTATACTTTCGAGCAGCCGCGGAAGGTCCTGCTCTTCGTTCAGTGCTGGGATGACAATGCTGATTCTGGGCATGGGCAGTTAGGCGGGCCGGCGGGGATAAACACAAGGAAAAAACAATCAGTCATCTCGATGCGCGCGAATTTTGCCTGCTGGTCCGGGCCAGCGGATTCGTTGGCTTGCAAAAGCGGCTCGCATTGAATTTGTGGCTCGTTCGTGGAAGATAGGACCTCCGAACAGCGTAGATTGCCAGGCGGGTTCAAAGAACTCCTGACCCTTGCCGTCCCCATCTTTCTCGCCCAGGCAATGGATGTGGCGATGATTTTCTGCGACCGTTTGTTTCTTTCCTGGGTCGGAAAGGAGGCGATGGCTGCGACCCTGACCGGCGGGGTTCTAACGTACCTGATTACGACCCTGATGATCGGAACCCTCGGGCAAATCGCGCCGCTGGTTGCCCAGTACAGGGGCGCCGGAAAGAGCGAGCGCTGTGCCGCAGTTGCCTTCCAGGGACTTCTCTTGTGTGCGCTTGCGCCTCCCGCGATCCTTCTTTGTGCGCAGATCGCCGGGCCTTCGCTTTTCGCATGGTTTGGCCATGAGGCGGCCCTTGCGCAATATGAAATCGACTACTTTCGCATTCTGAGCCTGACCGTCGTTTCGACTTCCGTAAGAACTGTATTTTCGAATTTTTTTATCGGAATCGGAAGAAGCGCCGTAGTCACGGCCGCAACGTTATGCGGCGTTGCCATAAATATTCCACTCGCGTACGGACTTGTGTTCGGCGTCTGGGGTCTGCCTCAATGGGGCATTCGCGGGGCGGCTGCGGGCACCGTCATTGCGGGGCTTCTTCCGGTCGCGATTCTCATAGCTGCGTTTGTGTCTTCGCCGGTCCGGAGAGAATATCTGCGCCCGGGTTGGAGGAAGATCGACCCCGACATCTTGAGACGCCTCCTGCGTTTCGGGCTTCCTGCCGGGACTGAGATGCTCGTGAACGTTTCTGCCTTTCTCTTCTTCACAATGAGCATGTTCTCCTATTCATCAGAAGTTGCGGCCGCCACGACCATTGTGTTGAACTGGGATATGGTTTGTTTCGTGCCGCTTCTGGGACTCAATCAAGCGGTGGCGAGCCTGGTGGGCAAATAC
>CAZUJO010000095.1:4870-10664 GCA_964619995.1 uncultured Leptospiraceae bacterium | reverse complement strand
TCTACGAACACCGCCTCATCGACGACATGGTCGCATCCGCGCTGAAGTGGAACGGAAATTTCGTCTGGGCGTGCAAGAACTACGACGGCGACGTGCAGTCCGATTCTGTCGCGCAGGGTTTTGGATCGCTTGGTCTGATGACCTCTGTTCTGGTGACTCCGGACGGAAAAACCATGGAAGCGGAAGCTGCGCATGGAACCGTTACACGGCATTACCGGGATCATATGGCAGGAAAGCCCACGTCGACCAACCCGATTGCGTCCATCTTTGCCTGGACGCGCGGACTTGAATTCCGCGGGAAGCTCGATAACAATCCGGAACTGGTCAAGTTCTGCCAGGCGCTGGAGCAGGTCTGTGTGGAGACCGTAGAAAGCGGAAAAATGACAAAGGACCTCGCCATCTGCGTTCACGGAAACAAGGTCAATCACGGCGAGCACTTCCTGTACACAGAAGAGTTCCTCTCCGCTCTCGACACCAATCTGAAGGCGAAGCTGGGCTATAAGTAAGATTCTAATTGTAAGGCCGGGCGCGCTGGGGGATCTCATCCTCACGTTCCCGGCTCTTTCCGCGCTGCGGCAGGCGCATCCAGCCTCCGAAATAACGTTATGCGGCAACCTTGGCTTTGCCGGGCTTGCTCTGGACGCGGGCCTTGCAGATTCAATCCTCTCTTTTGAATCGCCCGGCCTCCTGCCGTTTTTTAAAGAAAATACAACTTCGCGCGAACGCCAGACGGGTGTGTTTCCAGCGGATCTCTTTGAAAAGGCGTACGTCTGGCTGCGCCGCAGCGACGATCCGTTCGTGCGCAACCTTTCGGCCGTGTGCGACACAACTTTTTCGCCTTCGTTCCAAAGCGGAGGGGCCGTTGAACATCAGTCCGATTTCCTGTTTCGCATTACGGGCAAATCAGGCGCGCCCATGTTTTCCTGGCCCTCAGCGGCCGCTTCCGCCTCAACCCGCACTGCAGTTGTCTTTCATCCAGGATCGGCCGGCCGCGCGAAGAGGTGGCCGTTTGAGAATTTCCTCCGGGTTCGCGAGCGGATTCCTGGTCCAGTCGTGTGGATTCTCGGACCGGCCGAAGAGGAGCTGCGGGGTGAAATCCCGGCCGGAGATGAAACCGCATTCGGCGTCTCTCTCAGAGATGTGCGTGAAAGATTGCTCGGGGCATCGCTCTTTATTGGAAATGATTCCGGGATTTCTCACCTGGCGGCCCTCTGCAACGCTCCGTCGGTCGTTCTTTTCGGCCCGACCGATCCGCGGATCTGGGCTCCGCGCGGGCCCGTGCACGTGCTGCATTCTCCGGGGCCGGAAGTCTCCCTTCCGGTGAAAGACGTGCTTGACCTTGTGAATGCCGTCACGCTCTCTAAAGCTGAATGATCCTTGTCGTGGAAGACTCGCCCGACCAGCAGCGCCTGGTTCGCCAGATGCTCGAAACCGCCGGTTACCGGGACGTGCGCACCTGCGACGATGCACCCGAGGCCCTGCAGATTATCCGTGAAAGCATGGATTCCATCGAGGCCGTGATCACAGACGTCTGGTTGATTGACGGCAGCGGGATTCAGCTGGCGCGCGACATTCGCAAGATCGATTTGTTGCGCGATCTGCCCGTCATCATCATGACAGGAAAGGAAGGTCCCGAAATTCTTCCGCAGGCAGTGGAAGCAGGGGTGAGTGATTTCATCTTCAAACCGTTTCACTGGATGGAGCTGATCGCGCGCGTTCGCAATAATCTTCGCCTGAGAACAGAAATCGCCCGCAGAGTTGCAAGGGAAGAAGAGCTGACCCGAAGCCACCAGGCCCTGCGCGATGCCCTGCAGCGCATGGAAGAAATGTCGAACCACGATCCTCTGACCGGGATCGGCAACCGCCGCAAGATGGAAGATCATCTGCAGTCCGAGTGGCGCCGCGCGCAGCGAGTGCGGCGTCCTTTGAGCATCGTTCTGATCGATGTTGATTTCTTCAAAGAGTACAACGATCGCTACGGCCATCCGCAGGGAGATCAATGCCTTCGCATCGTCGCGCAGACGATTTCGCGCGTCGTGCATCGGCCGGCCGACCTGGTTGCGCGTTACGGCGGCGAGGAGTTCATTTTGATACTTCCTGAGACGCCGGTGGAAGGGGCCGGTCACGTTGCGGAAATTGTGCGCGCTTCGATTGAAGCGGAGAAGCTTGCGCATGAAGGATCACATTTTGGTTTTGTAACAGTAAGTCTCGGCGTTGCCTCGATGACTCCGCAGGTGGACCGCGAAGCTCTGGAGCTGATTCATGCGGCGGATCGAGCGCTTTACCGGGCGAAAAAAGAAAAAAGGAATTTTGTCTGCATTGCGGATGATCTATAAGAACATATGAAACACTTCCTTGTTGAGCTGACGTACACTGCGCCCCTCGAGCGAATCGATCAGGTCGTCGGCGACCATCGAAACTTCCTTCAGAAGTGGTATGATGTCGGCACGTTTTTGTACTCCGGACCGCAGGAGCCGAGAACGGGCGGGATCATTCTTGCGCGCGCGGAATCACGCGAAAAGCTCGAAAGCATTCTGGCCCAGGATCCCTACAAACTGCAGGGCTGCGCGATGTACCGCGTTGTGGAATTCACTCCTGTAAAATCCCAGGAATTTATGAAGTCCTGGATCTCCGGCTGAGAGACATCAGCCGCCGAACCGGGTCGCCAGCACAAAGATCGGCCACCTTACGTTCACTGCACCGTTCCACACCGCCGCCAGTCGGTCCCTGAGCATGGCCAGAGGATCATGACCCGCGCGGATCATGCGCTGCGTGGCCGACCAGGATGAAATGTATCCCATCAGCTGTTCGAGGCTCCAGTTGCGCTCAATGAAGAAAGACGGGGACGTTATGCGCTCAAACGGAAACGAAATCGTTCTGTATTCCTCGTCGATGTAGCGCCGCTCTGGCGGCCAGTAAGGTCCGACCGTGTTTTTGTAGTAGTCTGCAGTCACTTCGCCTACCCGGCCTTCGCAGACCATGTTTCCGTAGCACCAGGTACAGAGAGCCCCTCCGGGCTTGATTACGCGTCGCACTTCTGAATAGAATTCCTCCAGATTGAACCAGTGGAGAGCCTGGGCCACAGTGACCAGATCCGCCGACGTGCCCGCGAGCGTTGATTTTTCCGCGGATTCCACACGGTAATCAATGACTTCGTCCCGCGGCGCGCGTGCGATCTGCTCGGCGCTGGGATCCGTTGCGATCACCTTCCTAAAGAAATGTGCGAGCGACGCGGCAGACTGCCCGGAGCCTGTGCCGCAATCCCAGACGAGATTTTTCTCGGACGGCAGGTCGGAAACCCACTGAATGAATTCAACTGGATAGTCAGGCCGGAAATCGCGGTAGGCGTCCGACTGAGCGGAGAAATGATCCTGAAAACTCAAAGCGGCCCGTCCTTTTTCAGAGCCTCCTGAATCAGCTGCTCAAGACAAATCATATCGGACGCGGTGATTCCTCCGGAGGGAATGCGCACTGCCTGAACCCACATCTTCGCGATCTGCGCCATGCGTCCCGGATCCAGCGTGCCGGCCTGGTAATCGCGCATAACGTCTGTCTGTTCCGGAGTCAGCACATAGATGAAATCTTCCCAGGCAGCTGCAAACTGAAATTGGACCGACCCGATCTGCGAAACAGGGATCGTGAGGCTGTGCGGACGCAGGCCGATCGCCCGAATCGACAGACCGTTTTCGTCGATTTCCAAAATCTGGCGGCGCGGGTAGAAGAAATGCGCTATCGTGAGAATCGTAAGCAGACTCAGAGCGCCTTCGATCAGCCAGAAGAGGAGCACAGGCACCGACGAGCGCGATTCAAGAACCATGAGCGCAAATGCAGCAAACGTGCACAAAAATAGAAAGGACCTGAATACGCGCTGCGGCATGATCCACTGGATGGTTGTTTTTCCGGCCGCCCTCTGCACATCAAAGCGATCGGATACCACGCGGGGAGCGTCTGCGCGCGCATTCAAATCGACCCGGCGCAGGAGCTTTTGCGTGATTTCCTCTGCCCGGGCCAGCGTGTTTGTTTCGATCAGCGCATAACGGACGCCGTCCTTCATCTCAAGATCGACTCCGTACGAGGCGCGGTCGCGGTTCCTTGAAGGAACTCCCCGGGCGGTGGCGAAACCGCTGATCTGGCTGTAAGGAATCGAAGCCGTTATACGATCGGGCCGGTCTTCATAGATAAGCAAACTGGCTTTCGCATCGTCAAATACGAGAAATCGCGGTGGGCGGATCTGCGTCAGAATGAGAATGGCACTCGCCACGAAGAGCAGAGCCATTCCGATCACGGGAGGCCCGTCCGAAATTGAGCCCGCAATCAGTTTTCCGGCCGCAGCCAGGGAGGTGACCATGCCGATGATCAGGAGAGAGCCCCCGAGAATGTTTCGCAGCAGTGCGGACGGCCGCAGGACGGTGCGCCCTGGAATGCCCGGCTCGTCGATGTTGTATCCCATGCCCTGGCTTTTGAATTGACGGTGGTTTTGCAAGTTGGATCGCTAACTGGAGAGAAAAATCGATGAATTCCGCCCGTACCGTATTGCTGTTTGCCCTGCTGTTTTGTGCAAGCGCCCTGGCCGCCGAACAGGTCATTATGAAGAGCGGGCAGGTCGTAAACGGCCGCATCGTAACGCAGACGCGAAATGAAGTCATCATGGATACCCCGGCGGGGCGGGTAGTTCTCAAAAAGGCCGATATCAGACGGATTACGTACGGCCCGAGCCCTGAAGACCAGGCTCGAGAGGCGCGCAAGCAGGAAGAGCGAAAAGCGGAAGAGGCTCGCAAGGCAGAGGAAGCTCGGAAGGCCGAAGAAACAAAGAAAGCTGAGGAAGCTCGCAAGGCGGACGAAGCGAAGAAAGCGGATGAGGCAAAGGCCGAAGAGGCGAAGAAACAGGAGCAGGGCGAAGAAGCGCGGAAGGCGGAAGAGGCTCGCAAAGCAGAGGAAGCGCGCAAGACCGAAGAAGCCAGGAAAGCGGAAGACGCACGCAAGACAGAAGATGCGCAGAAGGCAGAAGATGCCCGGAAAGCTGAAGAAGCAAAGAAAAGCGAACTGAAGGATGACAAGAAAGCCGAAGAATCGCGGCTTACCGAAGAACAGATTCGTCAACGAATCCGGGAGGAAGTTCAGGCAGAGCTTCGCCGGCGCGAAGAACAAAAGAAGCAGGAAGAACAAAAGCGTCTCGAAGAAGCCCAGCGTCAGGAGAGAACTCCGACTCGCAGCGCAGCGCTGATTCGATCTCTGGTCCTTCCGGGCTGGGGCCAGGTTTATCAAGGACGCCGTATTGCGGGTTATAGTTTTATGGCCGGATTCCTGGGCGCTGCGGGAATCTCATCGCAGCAGGACGTAATTTACAGACGGCGCGTCCAGCTCTATCATGATACAACTACGTCCTTCCTGTTTGCAACTCCCTTTATGACGCGCACCCTGTTCAACTATTCCCAGGATGATTTTACGGCGGGGTCCGTATTTTTCCTTGGGACCAACCAGACCCAGAGCGCTTACAACGGCATGCACAGAGCGGCGCTGAGGGCCAGATGGGCCAGGGGCGCCCTGCTCGGAATCTACGCCGCCAACATAGTCGATGTTCTTGTGTTTGCGCCGCGCGCTTCGGTTGCGTTTGTGCCAGGACCGGACGGCGCCGCCGTGGCCTTTCAATATCGTTTCTAATATGAAATGGCGTCTAACGGGTCAGGAAGATCTTCTTCGCACGGTTCCGTTTACCGTTCAGCGCCTCTCGATCACGGACAGCGTTAAGGGGCCGTTACACGACTTTCATCGTTTGAACGCGCCTGACTGGGCG
>CAZUJO010000095.1:0-4860 GCA_964619995.1 uncultured Leptospiraceae bacterium | reverse complement strand
GGCCGGGGCGAACACCCTACCTAACCCAAAAGACGGAAAAGCGATTCTGATCCGTCAGCCGCGAGCCGGCGCCATGACGCTCATCCTTGAATCTCCGGGCGGAGCGGTCGACTCCAGTGAAACAAATCCCGCACACGCCGCCGGCCGGGAGCTTGAAGAGGAGACGGGCTACACGAGTGAGCGCATAACGCACGTTGCCAGCGTGAATCCCAATCCTGCGCTCTTCTGCAACAAGATCCATTTCTTTCTCGCCGAAGGTTGTTATATCAATCCCGCACGTCAGCATTTTCCTGACGCTACCGAAGACATTGAAATTGTTCTCCTTCCTGTGGACGAACTCGAAGACCACGTGGCAAGCGGCAAGATCGATCACGCCCTTTCTGCGCTCGGAATCCTGCTGTGTCTTAGAAAGTTGAGATCGAGGTCTTAACCCTGGCTGCAAAAGAAAGAAGCGATTTTGAACTTCCGGGCGGGCGCCTTTCGGTGCTGAAGTATCCAAACCCGGACCGGCCGCAGCTTCTGGGACTGCACGGTTTCGCAGATACCGGCGAAACGTTTCAGTTCATTCTTTCGGCGCTGCAGGAATCGTTCGAGATGGTTTTTCCTGACTTTCGCGGACACGGCGACTCCACCCGCATTCGCGAAGGCTACTACGGCGCCCACGTTTATTTCGGCGATTTGATTCACCTGACGGGTTCGCTCCGCAAACCTTATGCTGTGATTGGCCATTCCATGGGAGCGGCCATGGCGGCGCGGTTTGTCGGCCTGTATCCGGATGAAGTTTCGCATTTGATCCTGCTCGAAGGATTTTCCGGAATCTCAAGCGAAGAGGAAGAAATCCGCCGCCTGCGCAGCTTTGGAGACACCATTCGCAAACGACGGCCGGAAAAAGTCCGCGTCATGAAAACGATGCGCGAGGCCGAATTGATTCTTGGGACAGTGCACGAAGGTCTGCCGCCCGAGCGCATCAGCGCGCTCGCGCAGTACCTTGCCGCGCCAGTGGAAAATGGATTTGTCTGGAAGCAGGATCCAGAAGTAAAGACCGGCGGTATCCCGATTCCTTTCAGTCCCGCCTTCAGCCGGGCTCTCTGGAAGCGCATCACATGCCCTGTTTTGTTTATCTACGGAGAGCGGAGCCATCTCCTTCCCGGTAAGCGTGCGAATTCATCCGGTTCGCTGGATGAGATTCTGAGCCATTTCTCAAACCTTGAGCAGCATGCGCTTGACTGCGGTCACAATCCTCATCACGAGAAGCCCGAAGAAGTGATGGAATTGATCCGCGCTTTCTTTAAAAAGCATCCTGTATGAGTTCTACTCTCTCCGATTTCAAGGAGATGATCGCCGCGCTGTCCATTGCGGAAGACCTTGCGAATGGCAATGAGCCCGAGACGGCTCTCCGCGCTGGACTCGCATCTGCCGCTGTCGCACGCGCTTTCGGTCTCTCGCGAGAGCACCAGGATGCGGCACTCCTCACGTCGCTTTTTCGTTTTCTTGGCTGCACCGCATACGCGCCGGAGGAGGCGCAGGCATTCGGCGGCGACGATGTTGCGTTTCGGCGCTTGTTTGCGGGAGTCGACAGCCAGGACCGTGCTGAGTCGCTCAAGCGAACGCTCTCACTTCCAGGGACCGCGGCCCGAAAAACGGCTGCAGTCATTCGGGCGGTGACACGCGGCGGCGCATACTTTCACGAGATTGCGGGCGCGCAGTGCGAAACGGCTGCATACCTCGCGTCACGCCTCGGCGCGTCGGCCGACACCCTGGTGAGTCTTGGGCAGTTCTTCGAACGATTTGACGGCAGTGGTGAACCGTCGCAGCTGAAGGGAGTTGAAATTCATCCTGCGGCTCGCTGCGCGGCCGCGGGCTATTTGATTGCGATCCTGAGAAAGAGTCCCGATTTGCCCGGTGAATTGAAACGCCGATCAGGCGGTCAGCTTGATCCAGATGTTGCCGCAGCGTCCCTCTCCATTCTTCCAGACCTCCTTCAGGTTCTATCACGCACTTCTGTATGGGACGAGACTCTTTCTCTGCTTCCGGTTCTCGTGCCGGGCGGACTGAAGTCGTTTGCCGAAACGTTAGGCGATTTCTCTGACATGAAATCGCGGTATACGAGCGGACATTCGAGATCCGCCGCGCGCCTTTGCAGATCCGCGCTGGGGATTGCGTCCCTCGGGCCAGGCGAAAGAGATGTCGCGGAAGCCGCGGCGCTCTGCATGAACATCGGTATGGTCAGTGTGCCCGCAGGAATTCTGGACAAACGCTCGACCCTTTCGCGCGCGGAGCGGGAACGAATTGAACTGCATACGATTCATACGGAGCGGGTCCTTTCGTCGGCGCCGACTCTTTCGGCGGTGGCCGCACTCGCGAGCAGGCACCACGAACGCAGCGATGGATCCGGCTATCATCGCGGCACGCGCGAGCTCAGTTTCACCGCGTCTGTAATCGCCGTTTCGGATATCGCGACTGCCTTGCTTTCCAATCGCGCGTTTCGCCCGGCCCTCTCACTCGAGGAATGTGCTGCGTGGATGCGCGAGGAGACGGCGCGCGGCCGTCTGGAAAGTCGCGCAGTTGCCGTAGTCCTGGAGGCGCTGGGCGCCCGGCCGAGGCGCGACCGACCGAGCCGCGACCTGTTTGGATTGACGGAGCGCGAGGTGGAGGTTCTGACACTGGCGGCATCTGGATCTTCGAACAAAGAGATTGCCGCCCGACTGGGCATTTCGGCGCGCACAGTACAGCACCACACGATTCACATTTACGAAAAACTCGGAGTGAAGTCGCGGGCAGCCGCGGCCATGCGCGCCGTGGAGGCTGGAATTCTCCTGCGGCCGGGCGATTCTTTCGTCCCATAGGCCATTCGGCCCTTGTGCCCTCCCGCATCATGTGCTACGCTATGTACTGGAGGACTCAATGAAATCGATACTAATTGCTGCGCTCGCAGCGCTTGCGGCCTGTGCCGGGGGCCAGAAACAGGCACCGGCGTCCGCCGCACAGATCGGCAAGACCAGGACGATCGTCCTGATTCACGGACTTTATCTGACGCCGAAATCATGGGAGGAATGGAAGCCGCTGCTGGAGGGCCGAGGTTACAAGGTACACGCTCCCGCCTATCCGTTGTTAGACGGAAATCCGTCCGAAATTCGTGCAAAGAATCCGGATCCGGCGCTTGCCGCTTTGACGCTTGAGCAGGTGAAGGGGGTCTACCGGGACTACATTCGGAAACTCGATGAAAAACCCATTTTGATCGGCCATTCAATGGGAGGCTTGATTGCCCAGCAGCTGCTGGCAGAAGGCGACGCTGCAGGCGCCATTGTTCTCGACAGCGCGCCGCCGCTCGGTGTTGTTTCGCAGCTGACCGCGCTGCGTCACGGATGCTCCTTTGTTACCTCAGCGTGGCCCGTGATCTCGCCATTTGCAGGCGACGACGAGCCGATCTTCATGACCGAGGAAACCTTTGCATCGACGTTTGCGAACGGCCTGTCTGCTTCTCAGGCGAAACGCGACTACGACGCCTTTGTCGTCCCCAGCTCCCGCAGAATTCCGCGCGGCGCGCTTACGGAAGCGGGCCGGGTCGACTTTGCGCGCGCCCGCGGGCCCCTCCTCTTAATTGCGGGAGAGGAGGATCGAATCATTCCTCCGAGCGTTGTACGGCTGAACTACGACGCATATGAAGCTTCCGCGGGCACTACCGATCTCCGGGAGTTCCCCGGTCGCGGGCATTTCATCGGACGTCAGGATGGATGGAAAGAAGTGGCCGAGTTTGCGCTGGCCTGGATCGAAGCGCACCGCGGACCCTGAGATGCTGGCACGCGGGGCGCTCCGGTATTTTTTTGAGATGCGGTCGCAACGATTCTGAAAAAGGATGTCGGATGCCCCGCCCCCGCATCCTGCTCGTTGATGACGAGGCCGTGGCCCTGGCCACGGAGCGCGCTGCGTTGATCGCCGGCGGCTTTGACGTTCTTGCTGTCGCAGAGCCTGAACAGGCTGTTATGGCCGTGAAAGCCGCTGATTTCGATCTCGTGTTGATGGACATTCACCTCGGGCCCGGCAGAGACGGAGTTGAGCTCAGCAAAGAACTGAACAAGATTCGGCCGATCGCAGTGGTTTTTCTTTCCGCTCACACGGACGAAGAAGTTGTAAGCCGAACGGAAGGGACCGGGTCCTATGGTTACTGTGTGAAGGGGTGGGGAACCCCTGTGCTTCTCGCCATCGTCCGCATGGCCCTTCAGATCCGAGCGTCGGAGCGCGAACGCGGCATGCTCGAAAAATTCTTTTCGCGCGACGTGCTCAATGAGGTCCTTGAGGGACGCATTTCGCACACGTTAGGCGGCGAACGAGTTACCGCCACGATCATGTTCTTTGATATTCGCGGTTCTACCGGGATAGCCGAGCGGCTCGACCCGCGCTCCTTCGCGGAGTTTTTGAGCATGATTCACACGGACGTGATGGATCTGATTTATGGAAATCATGGATCCGTAAACAAATTGATCGGGGACGGTGTTCTTGCGACCTTCGGCTGTCCTTCGCGCAGCGATGACGACGCTCTCAATGCAGTGCGGTGCGCGGCGCAAATCCGCCAGTACATGGCCACCTTCAACGATGTGCGACCGGAGTACCTGGATGCGCCCGTGGAAATCGGAATTGGGATTGCGACCGGACCGGTCTTTGCAGGCAACACAGGATCCGTGCGCCGCATGGAGTACACGGTCCTCGGCGATGCTGTAAATCTCGCCAGCCGTCTCGAATCAGTTTCGCGGCTCGCGCGCGTCGACATTCTGATGGACGGAGCGACGCGCGATCTGCTCGGAGACAGGCTCACAGTCAAAAGGGTCACACTCGACAAGGTTCGCGGGCGCCTCCAGGAAG
>CAZUJO010000094.1:0-10680 GCA_964619995.1 uncultured Leptospiraceae bacterium | reverse complement strand
CCAGCGCGCCGTATCGTCCAAGAGGCTGTGTTGCCGTTACGGTCGCAAGTTTCCCGTGGGCTTTGTGGAAGGTGACGAGATCCTTGATGTTTACGTTTCCGACACCGTCACCGTAGGTAAGGAGGAACGGTTCGCCGTCGAGATAAGGCGCAACGCGCTTCACTCGGCCGCCCGTCTGCGTATCGCGGCCCGTTTCCACCAGCGTCACCTTCCACGGCTCGGCTTTGTGATGGTGCACCATCATTCGCTTGTCGCTCGTAAAGTCGAACGTCACGTCCGACTCATGGAGAAAGTAGTTTGAAAAGTATTCCTTGATTACGTAACCCTTGTATCCGAGGCAGATCACGAAATCGGTAAAATCGTACCGCGAATAAATCTTCATGATGTGCCACAGGATTGGTTTGTCTCCAATCTCAATCATGGGCTTGGGCTTAAGGTGGGACTCTTCGCTGATGCGCGTGCCCAGCCCCCCGGCTAGAATGACTACCTTCACGCCCGACAATTCGCCCGGATAGGTCGCGCAGGCCAGCTTTTTTTGGGAGATATCCTCCGAAGGCAGGGCCTCCGGAGGCGAGCAGGATTACTCTTTTACGACGCTCGTCGTGTCAGTGTTTCTGTTGTACTTGATGGTCAGTTTGTTGATGGTCGAGAGGTCCAGGTTGTGCCATACGACAGCCGGGTATCCTGGATCTTTCCACTTGATTTTCATATCCCAGGAAGCTGCCTGAGCAGAAGGATGGAATACGATCTTGACAGACATGCCGTTCGCGAGGATGTCCTGGCCCATCACGTCATTTCCCCAGCTTTCCTGACTGGACGGGGAGATGTAGACGGAGTCGACGTCATAGCCTGTTGCATTGACCAGAGTAAAGTCATACTCTGATTCAGCCGCCAGGTAGCCGGCAGCGCCCAGGAACATCGCAACCGCGAGTGCGGCAAATGTGATTCTCTTCTTCATTAGTGTTTTTCCTTATGTAGATCCAGAAGGATCGTGGTTATTCCTAATGCCCGCGCGTCAGCGGGCAAGAATTATAGACGACAGAATGAGTCGATGGGCGGAAAAAAAAGCGAAACGGGACGGCCCGGGCTCCGAAAACGAGCCGCGAGGCACCGTCGCATGAGGCTAAAGGACTAGTTCAGTTCTTTGAACTTCTTCTCAGCCATGTCCAGGATCTTCTTGCGAACCTCCGGAGGAAGGTCGTCTTTCGCGCCCAGAGGACTGTTGTCCATCATCGAGTGATTGTGATTGTAATGCACGCCGACGAGATCGTCCGGAGTAAGCGTGACGGTTTTACCGCCGCGGCTCAGCACGAGAGTATCGGTGTGGTGGGTCGCCTTGTATTTTTCGCCGCTTGAATATTCAACGTCGCCTTCGCAGTGGCAAATGGCCGTTGTGTCACCGAACTGAGCCGTCAGAAATTTCGTTCCGCGCACGCCGGCGAGCGCAGTCGGAGTGCGCACCTTGAATTCTTCGTCCGCCGAACGCTTTGCAACATTCAGCCACACCCGTCCCGCATCGATGCCCACTTCGGTGGATTTTTCCGTAGCCTGAAGACGGAAGGTCGTCGAAGGCTGAATCTCAGCCAGGGCAGCGTTGCCGCGCAGGGCGACCACGGCGACGCCGTCGGTTCCTGTAATGATGCTGTCACCGGATTCGAAGCGGTCCCCAACTTTGAGAGGCGAACGCTTGCCTGCATGTTCAAGCTCCGCGGAGCCCTTGAGCATTTGCACGACGCCGCCTGTTGGCGTGGTCTGCTTGCAGGTAAAGAGGGAAGCGGCCAGCAAAACGGCCGTTATTCGGAATGCGTTACGAACATTGACAGGACTGGTTGTTGATTGCACACGCTAAGGATGCAAGCCTCCTCAGGAATGGACAGCTTTTTTCCGGAGGAGGACTTGCCTCTCGCTTTCAGGGATGGAGAGGTGGCTCCATGCGCAGGAAACCCACCGAGTTCGAGCAGACCTTTGCCATCGAGATTCTAAAGAGCGAACGGATGCGGATGCTGATTCTGGCAGTCCTTTTTCTATTCGTGTCTGCGGTGGTAAGCTTCCTGTATTATGCGATGCCCGGGCCGCTTGCGGAGCGCTTCCGACAAACCAATGTTCGGTGGGTCAGCATGCTTGTGCTGCTTGGAGTCGTTGGATACGAGTTCCTCACGCGCTATGTTCTGTCGCGCTCAATCACAGGCGGCCGCCAGCCTCCGCGCTTCTGGCAGTATGGAAACGCCCTGCTCGAAACAAGCGTACCCAGCGTAATGCTTCTGCTCTTTACCCAGACCACTGCGCCCGAGGAAGTGCTTTATTCGCCTCCTTCGTATGCCTACTTCGCATTCATCCTTCTTTCTGTTTTGCGTCTCGACATGCGTCTTTCCATCTTCACGGGATTCGTTGCGGCCGTTGAGTATCTCGGGCTCGTATGGTATTTGCGGGAGCACTTCAGTTTTGACACGGCCCAGATGACAGCCAACCTGGCGATGCACCTTGTGAAGGCGCTCTTCTACCTCGTGGCCGGTCTTGCCGCGGGCTTTGTTGCGCGCGAAGTGCGCGCACGATTCCTGAACTCAATGCGCGCGATCGAGGAACGCAACCGCCTCTTTGATGTGTTCGGCCAGCACGTTTCACCCGCCGTAATGGCGCGCCTGCTCGACACGGACGCAGGAAGCGCAACGGAAGAGCGTCACGTATCGCTGCTCTTTCTTGACATTCGAAACTTTACGCGCTTCGCCGAGAAGAAACAGCCGTCCGAGGTGGTCGATTACCTGAACACGGTGTTCGCCCGCCTCATCGACTGCGTGAATCGGAACAACGGAATCATCAACAAGTTCCTGGGAGACGGCTTCTTCGCCGTATTCGGGGCCCCTCTTTCAGACGGGCGCGATGCGCAGAACTGCCTGAATGCGGCCCGCGAAATCGCGCGCGAAATCGAATCGTTGAATGAGTCGGGCGCCGTTCCTCACACAAGCGTGGGCATCGGAATTCACGTCGGCCCCGCGATCACAGGCAACGTGGGATCGGCGGAAAGAAAGGAATACACCATCATCGGCGACGCGGTGAACCTGGCATCGCGCATCGAACAGATGAACAAAGAGTTCAGCTCCACGATTCTCGTTTCAGAAGCTGTGTTCCAGGCGGTCGGTGGAATTCCGGAGGCCAAAGAACTGCCTCCGGTTCAGGTGAAGGGAAGAGAAGAGAAGAGCCTGTAAGACTCTACAGGCTCCTGTAAGCGGCGACAAGCCGCTGGCTGCCCGCTTCTCCGCGGGCGTGAAGTGTCAGCCGCCTTCTTTCGGCGCTGCTTCTTCGATTTCCTGACGCAGATGCGGATCGGAAATCTGACACAAAAGCTTTTCACGAATGACTCGAGGGTGGTCCCCGCTCTGAATCGACATGACGCCTTTGATGATGATGTTTCGGTGTGTTGCGGATCTGTGGCTCAAGAATTTCAATTTGTTGGCCATGGGCAGCCAGAGCAGGTTCGCAAAACCAATCCCGTAAAACGTCGCAATAAACGCCACAGCGATACCGCGGCCCAGCTGTTCGATACCGCCGCCGCCGCCCAGGCCTTCGAGTACGTGCACGAGACCCATAACCGTACCGATAATCCCCAGCGTCGGCGAGAAGCCGCCTAACGTTTCAAAGAGTTCCGGCGGAATCTTATCGTGCTCTTTTTCAGCGTCAGCATAGTCTTCGAGAATGTCGCGAACGATTTCCGGGTCGGTTCCATCCACGACGAGTTCCATTCCGGTGCGCATCATCTTATCTTTGAAACTGGACAGATCGTCTTCAAGAGAAAGCAGACCTTCACGGCGCGCGCGCTCGGAAAGGTTTACGAACAATTCCACCATCTCTTTGAGGTTATCTTTTGGAGGAAAGATTGCGCGGCCGAAATATTGCGGAATCTGCGTTACTTCTTTGAGGCTGAATGAAACGACGGCCACAGCCACAGATCCCCCGAGAATCAGAACCAGGGCTCCGAAGTTCAGGAACGATCCAAGGTGGCCGCCCTCGATGAGCAGCGTCATCAAGACGGCGCCAAACGCGCCGACCAGACCCAGTACTGTTGAAATTTCCATGCGCGGTCTCCGTTACTTCCCCTTGAGTTTTTCTCCAGTGACGATGATGATGTCGATGCGGCGGTTGAGCGCATGCGACTCCGGCGTTCCTTCGCGGTCCAGAGGACGCGTGCTTCCGAAAGAAACTGCGCTCATCTTGCGCGGATCCACGTCGCGCGTTTCGAGAAACAAAATCACATTCACGGACCTTTTCGCGCCGAGCTCCCAGTCGGAGGCGGATATGGAGACTGCGTTGTTGTCCTGAACTTCATCATCCGTATGTCCTTCGATGCGGACCGGGTATTCGACTTCGGCAAGCAAGAGGGACATCTTTTCCAGGAGCTGTTGCGTTTCTTCCGTCAGCTCCGCCGAGCCCGGACGAAAATTATCCATTCCAATCAAACTGACCACAACGCCGCGCTCATCTTCTGTGACTTTGATCAGCTTCTGCAGCATCTCCTGTCGAAAAAGCCCTGTTATGCGGGCGCGCACACGGCGGGCTCGCACGCCTTCCGGAAAAAGATCTTCGATGATGGTCCGGCCGCCCGTCAGAGTGCCCTCGTCAATTGTGGCTCCGCCCTGGAATCCCATGCGCAGGGATTCCGCAACGGCTTTCATTTTGTTTGTGTCAACCTGCGACATCGCATAAAGGATCACAAACACCCCGAACAGCAGGGTCACCATGTCGAGATACGTCAGCATCCACCGACCGCTCCCGGATTCGCCGCTGGCCTTCTTTTCTTCCGGTGCTTTGTTCTTGCGAGCCATGAATTATGTCGCATTGTACGGGTCTCTGCCGTGCTGTCAAATTCAATCAAAGTCGTGAGGCACCGCAGGCGCAAAAAAGGCCCGGAAAACCTTGTTTTTTCCCTTTTTTTGAACGCATCTCATTAAGATTGGCGCAAAAGGAGCGATAGAGAGTGTTGGTAATATACATGCGTCGCTCTCTCTGGCTTCTGATCTTCATCACCGCAGTCCTTCAGGCACATGCTTCCGAAAAGAAAGCCGTCCTCCTGCCGGTCTCAGCCTCAATGGCCAGCGAGGGCCAGGTTCCTCACCCGCACGACGCGCTTGCCCTGCAGATGGAACGCGGCGTTTCTATGGTCCTGCAGGCTCGTGGAATTCGCGTAGCTCAGGACGCGGGACCGGCCGCAACCAGACCCGATGCGGCATCGATCCGAACGGCGGCGCTCCGCACCGGCGCGGACCTGGTGTACTGGGTGGAAGCACTGCAGTCCGAGTGGAAGTTCCCGAAAGAGAACTCAGCTCAGCCTGCCTTCTGCGGCGATACGGATCGTGATGAACCGCTCCGCGGCAGCCTGTTGATTCGGGTGCGTGTTTTCAACGCCCAGGGCAAGGAAATCTGGACCGGCGACTCTTCTTCCGAGTATCGCTGCAATTTTCCCGTCACCGAAGCCTGGGATCAGGCCATGCGTCTGCTCGAAAAATCTCCCTTCTGAGCCGTTAGACGGCATTCTGGCCATCTTTTGACCCTGTACTGACGAACATCATAACGATAGCTGACATTTGAATTGACCCGCAGTTCGTTTTGTCATTGCGCTTGCCGGGTCTGCGCACGGCCTGAGGCCGGGGCGCGGGATAATGGCTTTCCGGGACACACAAATCGTGCGAGTTCTCATGTTCCTTCTTCTTGGCGGGGCCGAATTTCTGTGCCTGCATATCGAAGAGGATTCGCTTCCCGAAACATCTGTGCTCGGGATTGCAGGCGCCTCAACGGCCGCAACCGGGGCGGTTTTGCCCCGGCGCATCTTCGTTTCCAACTTCTCGACCACTGGCAACTTGAGCGCAGTCAACGGGATCGCTGCAGCCGACGGTTTTTGCGCGGTCGACTCCAACAAGCCCGCGACAGGAACGTACAAGGCAATGATCGTGGACGACAGCAATCGAAGAGCATGCACTACGGCGAATTGTTCAGGCGGGGTTTCGGAAGAAATCGACTGGGTCTTGCTCCCGAACACGACTTACGTTCGCGCGATGGATTCTGCGGTGATTTTTACCACAAACTCAGATGCGATCTTCAATTTCGCGTCAACTCTGACCAATTCATTTGATACCGCATTGATCTACTACTGGACCGGATTTGGAAATTTCCAGCCGGACTGGCGAACGGGTAACACGATTTGCCTGCCGGCTTCAGGCCAAACTTGCTGCCGATGGGGGGTCGGAGGAACGCCCACGGGCGCGGACTTCGGCGGCAATGGTGTGGGGAATGCAACCAACGGCAACTCCGTCGCTTACGGCGTGCTCTCTTGCGGGGTTGCAAAGAAGTTCTTATGCGTCGAACAATAGCGCTGGTATTATTTCTGGCGGGCCCGGCCCTCTTCGCGGCCGGCGAAATCGTTTATCTGAAAGATGGAACCATTCTCGAGGGTTACATACGTTCTCAGAATTCAGAGAGGATTGTAATCGAAACACCGGACGGAGAACTCTCAGTCGAGAAATCCGCCATTCGCCGAATCGCTTACTCATCTGCGAACGAGCATGAGTTTGCGCAGCAGATCAAGGCCATGCAAAGCGAAAAAGAAGCCTGCGATGCATTCAAGGGAGAATCGCAAAAAAGAGAGGACGAAGCCCGTGCGGAATGCGCAAGAAAAGTTGAGGAAGCTAAAGCATCCGCGGAGCGCGATTTCGCCGCAAGGTCCGCGAAGAATGCGCAGTCTTACAACGACGCGCTGCGCGGAGCGGCGTTGCGCAACATGATCTTTCCAGGCTACGGCTACGATTCGCTCCACGAGACGCGCAAGGCCTGGTTCTTCGGCGTGAGCGCTGCGACGGCTCTGGGCTTTTACTACAGGGAATGGAAATCATGGCAGAATGCCGACCGCGCCTACCGCAAGGATGTGCCCCTTTACAGCTCCGCCGCGTTTCTTTCCGGTTCACCCGTGCTTGTATCTGCTTCTTTGATTCGCGCGAACGACCTTCGGTTTCAGCGGGACAGGAGCGCGCGCCGGGGCGGTATCTTTTCCGCTTTGTTTCTGGGCCTTTACGCAGCCGGAGTGGCAGAGCCGCTCCTCGGGCGTGAATCGTCGGGACCATCGCTCAGTTTCGAAAGCGGCCTGTTTGCCTGCACTGTACGTTTCTAGATTGCGATATTTTCTTTTTTTCGAAGCCCCGCACAAGCTCTCTTCCTTTCCTGTCGTATGCCTTCTCTCTCGGTACTGGATCTTGCTTTTGTGACGCAGGGCAGCACACCGGCGGATGCGCTCCGAAATTCGCTCAGCCTGGCAAAGCATGTCGAATCGCTGGGGTATGAGCGCTTCTGGCTTGCGGAGCATCACAATATGATCGGGATCGCAAGCGCCGCCACATCGGTCGTCATCGGTCACATTGCGGGCGGCACACAGACCATCCGTGTGGGCGCAGGCGGAATCATGCTGCCCAATCATTCGCCGCTTGTAATCGCAGAACAGTTCGGCACGCTTGAAGCTTTGTATCCCGGCCGCATTGACCTGGGCCTGGGCCGCGCGCCCGGCACAGACCAGCGGACGCTGCAAGCGCTGCGACGCGCACCGGGCAGCGCAGAGAACTTTCCATACGATGTGCTGGAGCTGCAGGCTTTGCTTGGACCGCTGAAGCCCGGGCAACTGGTCCAGGCGGTTCCCGGAACGGGTTCGAATGTGCCGTTGTGGATGCTTGGCTCCAGCTTGTTTGGCGCACAACTCGCAGCACTCCTCGGACTGCCGTTTGGTTTTGCGTCCCACTTTGCACCGGCCGATCTTTCAGAAGCAATTCGAATCTACCGCGCCGAATTCAAGCCTTCAAGGCAGCTCGCGCGGCCATACGTCATGCTGTGCATCAACTGCATCGCCGCGGACACGGATGAAGAAGGAAGCAGACTCTTCACTTCGATTCAACAGAGTTTCGTCAATATGCTGCGCGGCACCCGCGGCCAGTTGCAGCCTCCCATCGATAATTTCGAGAGTTTCTGCACTCCGCAGGAGCGTGCGCAAATGCAGTCCATGCTCGCCTGCTCGTTTGTGGGATCGAAGGAGACGATTCTCCGGGACCTTCAGGAATTCATTCGGACGCACGAACCCGACGAACTCATGATTGCCTCGGCCATTTACGAACATGAGGCGCGGCTGAAATCCTATGAAATTCTCATGGGTTTGAAAGACGATCTCGATCGCGGCAAAGAATGAATCACGGCTTATTTTGCCGGCGAAGGCTTGTGCTTGTGTCGAAACTCTTCGCGATACCTGATTGCAGTATCCAGTTCCGACTGCGAATAGACCTTACCCGCCAGTTCCTGCCGCGCAGCCGCCGAGAATGCAGCCATTTCCCGCACCATCGAGTCTGCCGGAGCTACGATCGTCACGCCCCGGCGCGTCATCGTGGTTTCCGCATCCTCATTTGCCTTGCGGATCTGCTTGCGAAGCTTTTTTGCTCCCGCGCTGCTTACGGACTCTACAGCTTTCAAGTCCTCCGTAGAGAGACCCCTGAGCGAGCGCAGAGAGAATACGGTCGCTCCAATCCCGAAGTTCACCGGGCTGGAATTCATGAACTTAACTTTCGTATGCCACTGCAGGGCGACTGCCGTCAGCGGCGAACCGTAGCATCCCGTTATGCGGCCAGTAGTCAAAGACGGTTCCACCTCCGGCATTCCGAGAGGCACGCCGTTCAACCCGATCTTCTTATAGAGCGCGCCCATCATGGCATCATCGCCCCATAGCCAGAGCTTGATCCCTTTGAGAGCTGCGACTGTCTCGACGCGGTCCTTCGAGAGGAAGTATACCCAGCCGACTTCCCCGCGATCCATTAGTTTATATCCTTTAGTTTCGAATTTCTTCTGAAAATACGGCCACATCTTATCTGCGACGTAATCCAGCTCCTCAACGGATTCAAAGAGACCCGGAGCCTCCAGCACGCGAATGGATTCATCGATCATGGAAAGACCGACGCCCGTGACCACCGCGCCATCGAGCTGCCCCAGGTTGATTTTCCGAATGAAGTCGCGCTCGTCGCCTTGCTGACCGCCCTCGTAGTATCTGAAGGTAACCCGGCCCGCAGTCTTGTCCTTGATGGACGAGGCCGTTTGCTCCATTGCGCGCATACCGGGACTGCCCGCAGGCATCAGAGTTGCGATGCGCAGCTCGACGGGCTCTGCAAACGCGGGCAGTGCGAACAGCATGCCCGAAAGCAAACCGGCGCCGGCCAATCTGAAAAGTGAATTGGTTCGGATCATGGCGTTTCTCCTGGATTCACTGATGAGCAGTTCGCAAGCTTCCGCGATCGGGGGTCGGTCGCTTCAATTCCGAATGGGCAGAGACAGGAGTCCCATTGGATCGAGCGGCACCCAGTCAATGTAGAAGCTGACGTGCAGGTGCGATCCGGTTGCAGCGCCTGTAGCGCCCGCATCGCCGATCAACTCGCCTGCGCGAACAAACTGACCTTCTTTCACGTGAATCTTGCTCTGATGCATATAGAGCGAAAAGATTCCGTTTCCGTGATCGAGCGCCGTGAAGCCGCCCTCGTAAAACATGTTCTCGGCAATTACGGCAGTCCCATCGGCCATTGCGAAAATGGGATCGCCCCATTTCGCGTACATATCGAGGCCGTTGTGAAAGTGCGACTGACTCGGGAGCTCAACGCGCTTGCCGGCCTGCATCTGATAGCGCTGGTAGACACGCTTCGCGTTAAACGGCGATGTGACTCGATACATATCGCGCGGGAAAGAAATCCTGTTTGAGAATGTATCTGCGTTCACCTTTGAGAAGATGCGAGTCTTCTTCTCCTGGCAGCGCTGTATAAACGCGGCCGTTTCGGGCTTCGTAACCTCTGAGTTGTTTGCGATCGCCGGAATGAACATCGTCGTGTAGAATACCGGGAAATTCACCTTCTGCACGAACAGACGGTATTCGTCTGTTTTGCCGTTGTACTGAACTTTGACTTTTTTCCACCCGGGCGCGGGCATGGTCGGAGCAATTGCGAAGAGTCCGCGAAAGCCCCAGGGCATGCGCGTCAGGCGAATTTGCTTTCCTTCAAACCACACAGTCGGATCGGCATCCGACGGTTTGAGTTTTACGATCTCAATGTATGCCGGCTGGCCCTGCGAAAACGAGCGAGCGAAGACGTCAATCTGCAGGCCATTGCCCGCGTACCGCATCTTCTGGGGAGCGATGAATGGATAACTGGCCGGAAGCGCGATCTCGGTCGTGGGAAAATAACGTCTGAAGACGCCAGGAGAAGGGGGTGCAGCGGTTTTGGGCGCGGCAGCGGCGGGCGCGATGCCGGCGCGGGCCACCGGCTTTTCAGCTGAAATGCCCGAAGCGACGAGAAGGGTAATGAGGATGAATTGAGATTTACGCATAGAGAATGATTGCAAGGTGTCCCGCTCTCATCAGGATCGACGCCATGCGGTTGTTTTTCAAGCAAAAAGGGATTTTCGCGCCCGCCTGCCTGATCGTGGCATCTTTCTTCATCCTGGTCCGCCCCGTCACGGCACAGACAGTTCTGACGCAGTGGAACCAGGGAACCCTGCAGATGAAGATCTCGCCGCTGGTCCGGGTGAACCTGGAATCCAGTCTCAATGACCTCGGGATTGCCGCGCAGAAACTGCAGTCCATTCTCGGGCAAAGACCGGTTACAAAGCCGCTTGTGATCTGGCTCC
>CAZUJO010000093.1:1980-10686 GCA_964619995.1 uncultured Leptospiraceae bacterium | reverse complement strand
GTTGATCGCAGGGCTTTTTGCCGCAATCGCCGCGCCGATCTTCGCAGGGAACGGCACGATTCTCTTCAATCAGGCCTACAAGCAGGAAGAACTCGATCCCCTTGGATCGGTCGAAACATACCGCGCCGCCTTGCATGCAGGCCTTACATCCGAATTGAGCCGCGCCGCTCACTGGCGAGTTTTCTTCATCTACAAGGACCGAGAGGACTATGCGATGGCGCTGCGCGAAGCGGATTTCCTGCCGCCTTCGGCCCGCTCCCAGCTCGTAGAGCAGATTAAAGACCGTTATTCGCCGTCGGCCCGCATTCTGGATTCTTACGTTGGAGCTCTGAAGGGTTTGCAGTCGGCTGATAAAGAGAAGAAGGACCAGGCCGTCTCGCAACTTGAGAAAATCTACGCAGCATCCGATCGCTCCTTTCAAAAGAGAGTTCTTCTGGACATCTCCGAACATGGCTCCCCTGAGCGAGCTCTTCTTCTGGTGCGGGGTTCCAGAGACGCCGACGTGATTCGCGAATGTGATCTTTTGATTCACCTCGGCCGGCTCTACGAAGCGGAACAGGCTCTGCTGAAAATGCTGCGGGACTCGACCGAGGATCCGTCCACCGAGGAAAAGATGAAGATCGCGTATTTGCTGGGAAGGGCAAGAAGAGATACGGGCCCGGACGTTGAGATGTTCCGCATTGCGGAAAAGTACGCATCGAAAGAAGAGAAGCTTCGCATGCGGGCACTGGCCGCGTATGCGCTCTTGCGCCATGATTATCCGGTTCAGGCGCGCGCACTCATGAAAGAGGTCCGGTCCCAGGATCCCGACGTTATACTCCTTGATCTGGTCCTTCGCGCAGAAGTGGACCGGGATGCGGAAGCCCTGTCCACGCTGCACACAAAACGAGAAAGCCTCAAGGCTGCCATTCGAAAGAAACGCGATGCGTTTCTCGCGCAGCGAGCCCTGCGCCTCATTCCGGGGGACAGATGAAGAAAGTGTGGTTCCTCGCTCTGCTCTTTGCCGCCGCAAATTGTGCATCTTCACAGGTTGAAGATACGGAGCCAGTCACACGGTACGAAGAACAGCTCAGCGAGCGGGAGCGGCGCAGACGAATTTATGAGGAAGAAGCGCGGAAACGACTGGCAGCTCTTGAGTCCGCAAAGCAGGATCGCGAGCGTCTTGAAGCCGAAGAACGCGAGCGACAACTGCGCGAAGAAAGACAAAGAGCTGAAGCCGAGCGAAAACGCGAAGAGGCACTGCGTGCGGAAGAGGAACGGAAAAAGCAGGAAGCGATCCTGAACAATGAAAAGCAAAAAGAACAACTCCAGGCGGAAGAAGCAAAACGCGCGGAAGAGCAAAAACTGGAAGAGGAGCGCCAGAGAGAACAGAGGCGGCGCGAAGAGGAAGAGCGGGCCCGCAAAGAAAGAGCGGCGCGGCTTGACCGCACCGACCCGGACCGCATGCTCTTCTTTCGCCGCGAAATGGAGGCGAAGCTCGGAAGCATTTCGTGCCGCGGACCGGTTTTGACGGTGTACCGAAACCGCAAGCCCCTGCAGTTTCATGGCTACACGCTCGGACCGGCGTTTGATCCGGAGATCGATCAGCCGTTTGTTTTCTCAGGACGCGATCTAGCACAGGCATTCAAGGGAAAGACGGGCCATTTCGCAGCATTCAACGGCCGGGGCAGCTCTGATCTAATGCGCTGCGATGCAAACCCAGGCACCATGCGCGTGCTCGATCTCGAATCCGACGGCGAGGGACTCTGGATGAGCCTTGAGGTGGAGGGAACCGCGGAATTTTTTCGAACCTACCGCGACTCTGTCCCTGTTTCGGAATAGAACCCGCCCAATAGAACCTTTGCGATTGACCCTCCAGTTGGCGCCAAAAAGCTTTCCTGTATGCGAGTGTTGCTGCCACTCCTTCTCGTTGTTGCCTGCTCGGGTCAAATCCGGGACGGTGAACGCATTGCGAAAACACCCCTGATCCTGAAACAGGACGAAGCACAGATCAGCCAGAGTCTTCCCTGGAAAGAAAAAATGTCTCCGGCCGCCGTGCAGCTGAACGATCAAGCCGTCGACGCAGTCCGGGACCTGCGCCTGGATGAGGCTGAGGATCTGTTTCGCAAATCATTTGAAGAATCACCGTTATACGGCCTTCCTTATCTGAACCTGGCTCGACTGTATTCGGCCGCAGGAGAAACTGCCTCCGCGCAGGCAGTGTACGCGAAACTGGCGAAGGCGCCTTTCAAAGACGAGGAGCTTCTCGCGGCGGCCGACTGGCTCTACGCAATGACCCTGACAGAAGATGCTGTGGGCCTTCTTGAAAATCTGAGCCAGCAGAAGCGTGCAGGATTTCTGCCGTCCCTGCGGCTCGCCAATCACTACCTGGGCATTGCCGACTATGCGCGCGCAGACGCAAACTACGATCAGGTCCTGATGAAGAAACCGCAGCATCCCGACGCGCTGTTTGGACGAGGCTACGTGCGCTATCTTGCAGGCGACTTTTCCGCGGCGGCCCTGTTTTTCGAGGATGCCCGCAAGAATGGAAGCCGTGAACCGGAGCTCTGCCGGTTTTACCTCAACTCCCTTTATCGAACCAATCGACTTGAGAAAGCGCGGACGGAATTTGCGGGCTGCTCCGGGTCAGATCCGGATCTTGCGGAGATTCGGATTCGAATCCTTCTGACCCTGGATCCATTTGCAAAAGTGGACTCGATTCTTGGTGAGTTGAAACGGGAAGATGCTGCAGCGCTCGAACAGAAATTGTTCGGCACAAACAACCGGGGGGCAGCAGATTTAATTCGCGCGGAACTTGAACTGGGTTATTGATCTGCGCTCGACGCCATTTGCGGCGAGCGGCCTTTTTTTGCTTGTAGAGTCCCAGGTTTATTGAGCAATCAGCTCATGTCCTTTCGCCTCTCAATCGCGGTTCTTCTTTCCATCCTGGCTTCCTGTGTGCGCGTGCAGAATCCAGACGAGACCCTGCCTCAGGCGCCGCCCGCACCGCAGAAGTTTGAGATCCCCGCGCGCAATTACTGGCCCACGGACGACTGGCGCACAGCGAAGCCAGAAGAAGCAGGCGTGGATCCCGCCGAACTTGCAAAACTCGACGAATATCTTTTCAAGCGAGCCGGCGACGACCTTGACCGCAAAGGCGTCCGGACAGACGGCGCGCTGGTCATTCGCGGCGGACGCATTGTATACGAAAGATACGCGCGCGGTTACGATGCGCAGAAGCCTCATTTGATCTGGTCCGCGGCGAAAAGCGTCATCAGCGCCCTGGTTGGAATTGCGGTCAAAGAAGGAAAACTTTCTCTCTCTGATCCCGCGTCAAAGTACTTCGGCGATTTCCGAGATGGACAGAAAGCAGAAGTCAAAGTCGAGCACATACTGCAGATGAGCTCGGGGCTCGCCTGGAATGAAGGCTACGAAGCGTCGCCTCTGAATTCATCCGTGATTGCTATGCTCTACACGGCCGGGCGCGGCGACATGGCACGTTATACGGCGAGCTATCCGCTTCGATACCGGCCGGGAACGCGCTGGTACTATTCAAGCGGGGACACCAATCTGCTTTCAGGAATTTTGCGCCGAACCATGACGGAAGACGAGTATCAGAACTACCCATGGACAAAGTTGTTTGATCCCATCGGCATGAAGAACATGACTTTCGAACAGGACGGATCGGGCACGTTCGTCGGATCCTCCTATGTCTACGGCACGCCGCGGGATTTAGCGAAGTTTGGCTTTTTGTATCTGAATGACGGCGTGTGGGACGGCAAACGGATTCTGCCCGAAGGATGGGTGACCTACAGCAGGACGATGGCGCCTGCATTCTACGCTCATCCATTCCGTGAAGATCCCTGGGATGGGAATTACGGTGCACAGTGGTGGCAGAATGGAGATGCGCCCGGTGTGAAAGCGCCCTGGCCCGATGCCCCGATGGATACATACGCTGCGAGCGGCCACTGGGGACAGCGAATCTACGTAATTCCAAGCCTCGATATTGTAGCGGTCCGCGTGGGAGATGACCGCGCGCACCCGGATACGGGAGGTTTCTCCGACAACGAGTTCCTCAAGTGGATCGCCCGGGCCGTGAAGAAGTAGGAAAATATTATGATTAAGAAGATTATATCAATTGCTTTGATTTTCGTCGCAGCCTATTGCGCGCTGTGGCTGGCTGCAAACCGGCATGACCTTCGGAATTTTCCAGGCATTATCTCATCTTTCTACAGCAAAGAAATGTGCTCCTGCCTCTTTGTTTCAGGTCAGACAGAAGAATTCTGCAACAACTACGCGCGCCAGTGGGTTCCTATTCAGGGACAGCCCAGTGTGGACCGCGAGAAAAAGTCAGTCCGCGTGACCGGATTGTTCCAGACGAACGAGGCTGTCTTCGCAAACCCGCGAACCGGCTGCGTGCTGCGAAACGAATAGACGGCGCTACCTGCCCGTGCCGTTGATCTTCGCCGCCATCCAGGTCACGATAAACCTGGGTGTGATGCGAAGCGAGAATGCCAGCATGCGATTCACAACTCCGTGAATCGCAAATCTT
Organism: uncultured Leptospiraceae bacterium; assembly: GCA_964619995.1. Classification (GTDB taxonomy): domain Bacteria; phylum Spirochaetota; class Leptospiria; order Leptospirales; family Leptonemataceae; genus JAEUSB01. Next base: position 6,155 of record CAZUJO010000093.1, on the reverse strand, counting down.
CGGCCGGACATCATCGAATCGTACGTGAACTGAGCTACGTCCTTTGCCGTGGCCAGTTTCGCCATGCGGTCAATCATGCTTCCGTTCAGGGACGCAGCATCCTGAAAGCCCGAACTCGTAGCGCCGGGCAGGATGCACGTCACGGAAATCCCGCTTCCCTTGAGCTCAAATGCCAGGGCTTCCGTGAAATGATTCACATAAGCCTTGGTCGCATAGTATACGGCCATAAAGGGCCCCGGCTGTAATCCAGCGGTCGAGCCAATGTTGCAGATGATGCCGCGGCCATGGGCGCGCATCGATGGAAGCACGATCCGCGTTAGATGCGTGAGCGCATGCACGTTCGTCAGAATCATCGCTGAACTCTTTTCCCAGTCTGCGGTCTCGAACGGGCCATGGTCGCCGAAGCCCGCGTTATTCACGAGAACATCGATGCTCATTTTCTTTCGAGCGATCTCTTTGACGATAAGGTCGGCCGCATCTGTCTGCGAAAGATCCCGGCGAATGACATGAGCCCGCACGCCGAGTTCCGCGGCTTCGCGCGCAACCGTCTTCAGCCGCTCTGCATTTCGACCAACGAGCACCAGATCATGGCCTCTGGCAGCGCAGATCCGCGCCAGTTCCAGCCCGATTCCACTCGAAGCGCCCGTGATGAGGATTGTTTTCAGTTCCGCAGATTTCATGGAGTTTGTTTGGCAAAGCACGATCTGGCGTCAAAGGCTTTCAACAGCCGGGGAAATCAAAAAAACTTGTACTCTACACGCCTGGCCCGACAGTGCTCCGCATGCAGGAATTGCTTCCTCTCGCAGAACCGTCTACCGGGGCGGCAGTGGAGTCAAATCATGAAATGACGGCGTACGCCTACGCGCCAGCCGGCGCGGACCCATCTGTCGCGCTGCGCTTCCTCGATGCTTTCCGAGTGCGCTTGAGTCATTCGTTCGATCACCTGTCCAGTCTCTCCAACTCGCGTACGCGCCTCCTGGCGCATCAGATCGAAGCAGCCCATACGGTCGTGAACGCAATCCGGCCCAGGTTTCTCATCGCGGATGAAGTCGGTCTCGGAAAAACCATCGAAGCCGGCCTCATCATAAAGGAGCTGATGTTCCGCCGGGGATACCACAACATCTTGATCTGCGTGCCCGCTCCACTCGTGGTTCAGTGGCAGACAGAACTCAAGAATCGATTCAACGAAGATTACTGCATTCTTCAAAGATCCAACTACAGAGAGGTAATGGAAGGCAAGCAGCGCCATATGCGTGTCATCACTTCCATTGACTTCATAAAGAATCCCAAATACGGAGATACCGTTCTCAGAAAGAAATGGGACCTGGCCGTCTTCGACGAAGCGCACCGCCTGCGGCGCGACTACAACAAGGTGACGGTAGCCTATGCTTTCGCGGAGCAGATCGCAGATAAATGCGAAGCATTGCTTTTGCTCTCGGCGACTCCGTTTCGAGGCAAGCTCGAAGAGCTCTTCTATCTTGTAAGACTCATCGATCCCCATATTCTCGGCCCGCTCTCTTCTTTTCTCCAGGAGGAAGCTTCCGGCCGCACCGGTGAGTTGAAACGCAAACTTTCACAGGTGTTGATTCGACGCAGAAAAGTTGAAGTCGGCGGTTTCACAAAACGACATGCGCAGACGATTCGATTCGAGCTCTCACCCGAAGAGCGCGCATTTTATGACGAAACAACGGAATATGTAAGGACCGAATACAATCGAGCCCTCGCCGCAGAGAATCGCGCAGTCGGCTTTGTAATGCTCGTATTTCAAAAGCTTCTCGATTCCTCGACCCGCGCCCTCACCCGGGCCCTCACGAACCGGAAAATGATGCTCGAAAGACTCCTGAGCTCCTCACCCGGCCTCGGCGACGCGCCGGATGAATCGGAATGGGAGGATCAGGAAACGCCCGAAGATCTCATGGGGCGCATCCGCGACCGGCGCACCTGGGCGGAAATTCGTAAAGAAATATTAACCATTAACCGCCTTCTGCTTCTGGGCCGGGCCATTGAAACAGATCGAAAACTGCTGAAGATGCGCGAGACTCTGCAGCTCCTTAAATCCCGCGGAACCAACAAGTTCGTCATCTTCACTCAATTCAAATCAACGGTGGACTATCTGTGCGAGAACCTTCCTGAATGGAAGGTAATCCCCTTTCACGGTTCGCTCCGAATGGCCGAGAAAGAAAAGGCGATCGCCGACTTCAAAGACTACGCAGATATTCTCATCTGCACGGAGGCAGGCGGCGAGGGACGCAACCTTCAATTCTCCAATGTGCTCATCAACTATGATCTGCCCTGGTCTCCGCTGAAGATTGAGCAGCGCATCGGACGCGTGCATCGGTTCGGACAGACCAAAGATGTTTATATCTTCAATTTCGCAACTCGCGATACGGTTTCCGAACGCGTGCTCGAAGTGCTTACCAACAAGATCAAATTGTTTGAGGACTCAATCGGGGCTTCTGATGCCTTGCTTGGCGCTGTGCAGGATGAAGGCGAATTCCAGCGCGATATCATGGCCTTCATTACGAATAAGAAAACGCGGAGGGAGCTAGAAGAGGAACTTGCCGCCAAAATGAAAACGGCTGAAAGCGGCTACTCCAAGCTTCACACCCTCGTTTCGCCTTCGCGAATGAACTTCAACTGGGACGATTACTACAGCTATTCAAAGCGAGAACGCAGCATCAACAGCCGCACACTGGAGCAAATCGTTCTGCGCTATCTGAAGGATGTGCCCGAAGCAGGCCGAGTGGAACGTCAGGGACAGGATTACCTGCTGCACAGAAACGGCGTAACGCGGCTCGCTTCGTTCGACTCCGAACGGGCCCTCGAAAGGGATTCTCTGGAGTTCCTCGCGCTTGGCAACCCTCTGGTCGAAGAAGCAGTCGACTACTATCTCTCGCAGCCGATCGGCAGGACAATCTACGCGGTCCCGCAGCGAGAAGCGGGCTACTATTTCGTCTATTCCCTCCACTATTCAACGAACACGATGGACCTGACGTCCGTCTTCTGTCCCGAAGATCAGCCGGAAAAAGCCTCCCTGATTCCGGATCTGCTCCTCTCGCCCGGTCAGCCTGGAACCCCCGCGGAATTCACTCCCGATGCAATGGAGAATATACTTCTCCGCCGCGCCGCCGCCGCTGCCGATGCGGTGGTTCGCGGCGACGCCGAAGCGCGCCGCAAACGAATCGAGGAGTCTATGAAGTCCGCTTTTCACCGCGAAGAAATGAAGGTCGAATCAAGCCATGGCAAACACCTGAAAGATCTTCGGGAAAAACAGGACATCCAGAAGATGCGCGCCACGCTGCACCCGGCATTCGAGACTCGCGCAACGCTCGCGCGCACCGAAAAGGAAATTTCCCGGACACAATCGGCCCGTCAGATCGATCTCGAGCGCATACGGCGCATGAGCCAGGTCAGAGCGGAGATCGAACTGCTGCAGGTTTACCGTTTCGTAAAGAAATGAAACAATTCAAGCGAATCAAGATTTGAAAAAGATCTGACCTGCCCGGGACCACAATGCGTGGGCATTGCCCGGGAGGACGCGCAAAAGCTGATTGTAGATTTCGCCAGCGGCAGACACAGCTTCGCCGTCGAGTCTGCCGTGTTCGCGGGCCTGCAAGATTTGCTCGCGCAGAGACTGCAGGTAAGTCGTATCTTCGCCGAGAAATCGCATGTAACCGAGAGCAAGCATCGCGAGGCCCGTGATTTCGCGCCTCGGAATCGCAACTCCTGCCGCAACATAGCTGCGCTTTCGGATCAGAACAAACGAATCTGGTTCCAGAACCTCATCGGTTCTCACAATAAAATGATCGCGCACGACTCCCTGACGCGAAACGAAACGCCCGGCATCTTCGCCGCGGCTTCTCCATTCTTGAGATTTCGACGCCGGAACCCTGCAGATCGCAAGGCCGTCACCCGCTCGCAAAAGCGCGTAGATCACGTCACATTGCATAACGTACGTCTTTTCGAAAACGACACGTCTCTGCGCCGCGTCGAGATGTCCCTGCAAATTTTCGATTCGGCCCTTCCAGCCTGCTTCTGCGACACAGAAGGCGGGGAACTCTGTCGTTCCGATGAGCCGATCGCGCTCCGCGGGCCAGTAAGACGTCAGGACATAAAGGGGAACGTTGTAGGCGACCATGCGGGGAAACAAATCCCCGAGGTCGCCCGTCTGCGCC
>CAZUJO010000093.1:0-1970 GCA_964619995.1 uncultured Leptospiraceae bacterium | reverse complement strand
GGTTAAGAAAACTCCTCTCATCAAGCTGGTAGTCAGTCAACGCCTGCTCCCTGCCGCGACATCGTCAGCTGTTCTCGCCAGTTCCGTTCCGCGGCAGAGACGCGGGCTACTTGCGCCGCTTTCCGGCAGGTTTCGCGGTCTTCTTGAAATCAATGTCCTTGCGATGATCTTCGCACAGACGGTACAGTCTTCCGTTAGCAGGATTCGTCTTCGTGACTTTCTTTCCGCATGCAATGCAGAGTCCGTTTGCGCGACGACGGCTGTAGAGCGCGCGCACTCTTTCTGCGCTCGTCTGCTTGTAACGGCTGATCTGAACTCTCCAACCGCCGACCACGTAGATGCCCATGCTCGTTTCCGGGTCTTTCTTCATCTGTCCAACCACCTGCATCAGGCGCTTATGATCTACTTTCTTTGCTTCCATGTGTGCGTCCTTTCTATTCGAAATCCGATTGTCTACTTAACTCATCCCGGCCGTCGGTGCGGTTTCCTCCGGCGTCGTGCAAGTCGCAAATCCCATCAGGTTTACGAACAAGCGCGAACAACTCGGTCACCGAAGGACATCGCGGTCCGGAAATTTTCCCCGATTCTTTGCAGATGCGAATCCTCTCCGCGGACGGAGAGAACACATAACTACCATTAGGTGAAAATCCCGATCGCGCGACAATGCGGCCGAATAGAGGTCCCGCAAGGCGCGCGCCCATTCCGCCTTGCATGGAGTAAGACGGATTGTCGTACCCCACCCACGCGGCCGCTGCCAGTCCCGGAAGCGCACCAACAAACCACGCGTCGCGATATTCGTTCGTAGTTCCCGTCTTGCCCATGAGCAATCCAGAGAAGACTCCCGTATTCGCATTCACAGCCGATTCGCGCAGCATGCTCGACATCACTTCCGCTACGTCCCCAGGTAGAACTTGAGACATTGTTTGTAGATGTGTCGAAAACTCGTCCTGCGATCCATCATTTTCATAAAGTATTTTTCCGGAAGCGTCTTTGATTCTCAGTATCAAATACGGCCTGTGCAGCTTTCCGTTATCCGCGAACGCCGCGAAGGCGATCGCCATCTCAAGCGGCGACATTTCCAGCGACCCGATCGCGACCGTTTCATCCATTCGAAAGCGCCGTTCCAGAATCGCGTCGTCTGGAAAAAAGAACTTTCGGAACTGCGCCGACAGCCGCGGCAGTCCAACCTTGCGGCCTACGAGAATGGCGGGCACATTTCGCGACTGTGCGAGAGCCTCGCGCGCGCTGATTTTGCCCCTGTACTCCCCGGTAATGTTTTCCGGGAGCCAGAACTCTCGAGGCCCCTGGCCGCCGTGAAATACGAACACTGGCGAATCGTCGAGCCTCGTGGCTGCGGTGATTTCACCGCTTTCAATGCCTGCAGAGTAGATGATGGGCTTAATCGCGCTGCCTGTCTGGCGGCGCATCGCGATGGCTCGATTGATCTGATTATCCCTCCGGAAGCCTCGTCCGCCCTGCATGAAGAGAATTGCACCTGTCCGAGGATCAAGACCGATGGCCGCCGCCTGAAGGATGGTCTCTGAGGTGTGTTCAGACTGTGCGGATGGCATGCCCAGAAGATAGGCTCCGAGTCCCGTCGCAAGATATTCGTCGCGAAGGGACGATTTCAGCGAATCTTGATCGGAAATCGAACCGCCCTTGCGAACCGGGGGAAAATTACCCTGGGCTCCGGCGAGAAATTCAGGCGTGGCTGTGTTCGCCGCATTCTGCAAGTCGGCGTCAATGCTGGTCTCGATCTGCAGTCCCGCGCCGAACTCCTGTTCAACGCCGAACATCTCGCCAATTTTAAGCCTGATGAACTCCGAAACGTAAGGCGCCATGTCCTCCCGGTTGCCAAAGACAGTCTCCGTCGGACTTCGCGTGGTGTTCGAGAGCATGCTGGATTTCTGTCGTTCGTATTCCTCGTCCGTGATTCCTGCAGCCCCCGGAAATTTCTCGCTCTTCATACG
>CAZUJO010000092.1:0-10689 GCA_964619995.1 uncultured Leptospiraceae bacterium | reverse complement strand
CAGGAAAGGAGAAGATCATGTCGCGTCCCAAAAGCGACATGGTTGGGAAGTAAAACAGATACGGGAACGGCGTTCCATACAATATCTTCTGCATCGCTTCCGGGAAAAAATCGACCGGAATGATCGCGCCGCTTGTAAGCGTGATGAGCGCGTAATAGAAAATCCAGAATGGAAAGATATCCGTGAAATAGAATGCCATCGAACTGATCAGGAAGGACATCAGGAAGAAAAGAAGAAACGACGCCAGATAGAGCGGCAGGAACTTCAAAAGCACGCTTGCGTCCACATCCAGCCGGATATTGAAAACAAAGACGCAGAAAATTAAAAGCGGCAGCGCGCGCGAAAAAAGCTGGAATAGACTCGCGCCGATCGTATCGCACAGATACATCAGGGGAAAATGAATCGGTTTGAGCAGATCTGCTGAGATTTCGCCGCTGCGAATCCGCGTGGAGAGAAGGCTGTCATTCCGGCCATAACTGGCCTTCACGAGCGTCGAAAGAACTGCATAGGCTGTCAGCTGTTCCTGACTCAAACCGTTGCGCGTTGTGCCGGCCGGAACCAGAACTTTCCAGACGGAAGTGAAAATGAAGATGTAGAGAAATGCGTTCAGAACCGCCATGAAATATTCCACGCGATAGCTGATCGCGCGCTGAAAGGACATCGAGATGAACTTGAGATAGGCCATTAGAGCTCTACGTTCCTCTGGTTGGTATACATGAGCTTCAGGGTATCGCCAAGATCGCGCTTTCGCATGTTGATCTCATCGATGCGAATCTTTGCGGCGGTCAATGCCTCAATCAAGGCGGCAGGGGTTTCCTCTGCGCCCAGACGGATTTCAAAGTTGCGTTCGGAAGACTCGGAAAGAATTTCAAATCCAAGATTTGTGAAAAAAGACGGCGCAACGGGCGGATCCACCTGGAGAGAAAGGACCTTCTCGGCCGCATAACGGGAGATGAAATCTTCGATTCCGCCGTCGTAGTGAACTTTTCCGCGGTCCAGAAGGATCAGACGACGCGCCAGGTACTCGATGTCCTGAATGTCGTGCGTGGTGAGCAGAATCGTCACCTTCTCCTGCTCGTTGATCTCTTTGACGAATTTGCGCACGATGTCGCGCGTGAGGATGTCGAGACCGATCGTCGGCTCATCGAGGAATAAGATCGGTGGCTTGTGAAGAAGGGACGCTGCGAGATCCGCCCGCATGCGCTGGCCGAGGCTGAGCTTGCGGGTCTGCTGCGAAAGGAAATCCTTCATGTGGAGCAGATCAATGAAGAAATCCAGGCGCCGCTTGTATTCAGCGGAAGGAATCCGATAGACTGCCCGAAGAAGGTCGAAGCTCTCCTCAACCGGAAGATCCCACCAGAGCTGCGTTTTCTGTCCGAACACGACGCCGATCTTGCGGGCAACGGCCCGTCTGTCCTTTTCAGGATCGATTCCGTCGATCAGAACCTTCCCCGATGTGGGAACCAGGATTCCCGTAAGCATTTTGATCGTTGTCGATTTGCCGGCGCCGTTCGGCCCGAGATACCCGACGAGCTCTCCCTGTCCGATCTCGAAGTTTACATGGTCAACGGCGGTGATGGTCTCTTTCTTCGCGGCGAAAAGAGACACGACTGAGCCCATAAAGCCGGGCCGCCGCTTGCGGCTCGTGAAGGATTTGGTGAGATCTTGAACATGGATCACGCACCAGAAATCAAATCCATATCCGATCCCGCGACATCAAAAATACTTTTCGGCGCCGTCCGGCCGTCCAGGATGCTCCCCATGCTTCGCCCGATCGCCTCCATGGACCTCGGCACAAATTCCTTCCACCTCGCAGTCGTGCAGCCGGACGAACGCGGCGGATTTGAAGTTCTCTCCACGGAAAAAGAGGCAGTGCGGCTGGGTTCAGGCGCCGGCGATCTTGACATGATCCAGCCCGATGCGATGCAGCGAGGACTTACGGCTCTCAAGCGCTTTACGACGATTTCTCGCTCAATGAACGCTGAAATTCGCGCAGTGGCCACGTCGGCTGTGCGCGAAGCGAAAAACAGCGACGAGTTCCTCGATCTGGTTCGAAAAGAATGCGATCTTCGCGTGGAAGTGATTCCTGGAAAGGAAGAAGCGAGACTCATTTATCTCGGCATTCTCCAGTGCCTCCCGGTTTTCGACCGCCGCGTTCTCACCATTGACATTGGCGGCGGCTCGACGGAATATCTGATCGGCAAAAACGGCATCCCCGAGTTCGCCGTCTCTTTGAAACTCGGCGCCATCCGGCTCAAAGACCGATTCTTTCCCGAAGGCACCGTGACGGACCGGGCGGTTGCGGAATGCCGCCAGTTCGTCCGGATCGCTCTCACCGGCGTGCGAGATGAAGTGAAGAGCCGCGGGTTTGAGCTTGCGATCGGAAGTTCAGGCACAATCGAAACGTTATGCGACATGGTCCGCCTCCGCAAGAAAATGCCTGATCTCGCAGCACCCGTGATGTCTCTTGCGGATCTGGACCGCGCAGTCGATGACATTTTGTCGATTGAAAGCGCAGAAAAGCGTGCCCGGCTCGACGGCCTGGACGAGAAACGCGCCGACATCATCGTCGGCGGCGCCATTCTGCTGCAAGAATCCGCGCGCATGCTCGGCATTCAGACAATCCAATTCTCCAAATATGCGCTTCGTGAAGGGGTCGTTTTCGATACCCTCCAGAGAAAATCCTGGAAAGGGCTCAATTTCCCGGACGTAAGAAAGTCGTCCGTGGAGCGGCTGGCAGAGAGTTTCGCGCGCGTAACACCTGTTGTGCGCGCGGAAGGACTCGTCCGCATTACTCTGGCGCTGTTCGACGAAGTCACGGCCCTGCGTCCAGGCATCGGCACTTCCGAAGACCGCTTTCTCCTGGAGTGCGCGGCCCTGCTCCACAACGTTGGCGTTGCCATTTCGCACGGCGCACACCACAAACACAGCTACTACATCATTCGCAACAGCGATCTGCTGGGCTTCAGTCCTCTGGAAATGGAGACGATTGCGCTCATTGCGCGCTACCACCGCAAAGGAGAGCCGAAGCAGAGTCACCTTGAATACGGTTCGCTCGGGAAAAGCGCACAGAACCGCGTCTACAACCTGGCTGCGATCCTGAGAACTGCGATCGGTCTTGCACGAATCGGCGACGTGATTGAGAGCCTGAAGCTCAAGGAAGAAGGCAAAGGAATTCTCATCGAACTGCGGCCGAAAGGCGGCGCAGATCTGAGCATCCCTGTCTGGGCTGCGAGCCTCAAATCGGAGATGCTTGCAAAAATCCTCGGAAAACCGCTGGATTTTCGGATAAACTAGCCTTCGAGAATCACCACGGCAGTGCTTGAATCCCGTCCGTGGCTCATGGACAGATGGATTTTCTTAACCCCCATGGAATCCGCGCGAGCGAGCGCATCGCCGGTAAAGACAAGGGTCTTGTGACCGAACGACAGCCCTTCCACGCTGATGTCCTTCCAGTTGAGAACGACGCCGGGTGGAAGCGCGAGCGCTTTGACGCTTGCTTCTTTCGCGGCAAACCGCGAAGAGAGAAAGGGCACCGGATCTGATTTCGCGAGGCTGTACTCGATTTCCTGGGCCGTAAAGATCCGCTCCAGAAATCGCCGGCCGTGCTTCTGATAAAGCTCTTCGATGCGGTCGTTCTCCACAACGTCTGTACCCAGTCCGAGAATCATAACGTCACCGAAAGATGTGCTCCTGCTGACCCTGCTGCACCGGAATCGGCAGAAGGTTTTCCACTTTCTCGAACTGCAGCGAATCAATCATCACGCCGTCTATGGCAATGGGCCGCTCTGTTCGGCGGAGAAGGTCTTCTACTTCGAGAGAGAGAGAAGAAACCAGGTAAGCGGGACGAATCTCGCGCGTCTGCGGATCGAGGAATACGGGACAGAATGCCGTGGCGCGGAACTGCTCGGGCCGGGCGTTTTCAATCGGAACGCGGATCCGCACCGAAGGCGGCTGCCGGAGCCGAAGGCCCGGAACGTTATTCGCACACCGAAGAACAATCCCCTCCACCGTGCTGTAATCCCCGTCCTTTTCCTGCCTGTCCCAGAGATCGACCTGGATATCATTCGGCTGTCCTTCCGCAAGGCTGATGAATTCAGGGAGGTCAGCCAGCGCGGCGCGCACCGACCTGGGTCCGCTGCCTTTCAGGTTCACCGGAAGAGTCCGTACGCGATCGAGATCGGCTGTCTTTGCATACGGTCCTGTTATGAGCACGGTGCGCGGGCGAATCTTAAGACCGCCTAACGGCAGCGATCCATCATGAACAACTTCCACGGGAAGCTCGCGGTAAAGAATCTCATCAAGCATCACCTTGATTTCTTTCGGGTACGACGCTTCAAGGCCTGCGGGAAGCTCGGGCGTCATGCTGACGCGGAACACATTTTCACCCCGCACCGGCCGCCGGTTGATCAACTGCATTTTGAAGTCAGACGCAGTCACATCCATCAGTTCAGCGGGGCCGTATAGGGACACGTCCATGAACGAGGGAATTTTCGACGCAAGGACCAGTCCCTGCGGAATCGGAGGAACGGAAACGCGGACGTGCTGGACCCGGGTCACGTTCTGGGCGAACTCTACGTAAAGCGTAAGAATTCCAGCCACCGCAAGCGCGCCCGCCTTGACCGGCCAGTCGCGGAGCAGCCCCAGAAACGCGCGCCATAGTTCCTTGAGCGGAATCAAGCTTCTTGCGCCTTCTTCTCTTCTGAGATTTCAGAAAGCGGCCGCGGCGCTTTGCCGAGCAGTTCCCCGAGAAGTCCTTTGAGCTCTCCCGGCCGCACGGGCGAAAGGAGTTCGCCGTTGTGCATAACGCTGATTTTGCCTGTCTCCTCCGATGTTACAAGAATGACAGCATCCGACTCTTCGGACATGCCCATCGCTGCCCGGTGCCGGGCTCCCAGCGTTTTCTTGAGAGAACGCGAACTCGAAAGAGGCAGATAACAGGACGCGGCCAGGATTCGCGGTCCTTCGATGATGACGGCGCCGTCGTGCAGCGGAGTGTCTTTATGGAAGATAGTTTCGAGGAGTTCACGGCTGATGGAGCTGTCTACGTTCACGGAATTCTCGAGAATTCCATGCGGACGTATTTCTTTCATGAGCACGATGATCGAACCGGTCTTGCTGCGCGCCATGCTGGATGCCGCAGCAATGATTTCATCGAGGGGAACGGAAAGAGGCGGATTTACCCATTGAAACAGGGGCATTTTACCGATCTCCGCAAAGAGACGCCGAAGCTCAGGCTGCAAAAGGACGATCAAGCCGAACACAAGGTATTGCGACACGTTCGTGATGAGCCAGGAAAGCGTGTCCATTGAAAAGCGCCGCGCGAGCACATCGAGGAGCAGGATCACGCCAAATCCGATCAGCAGCTGCATGGCGCGCGTGCGCGAAAACAGAATGTAGGCGCGGTAGAGAATGAACGCGACGATTACGATATCGGCGATGCGGACAAGCGGGCGCGCCCAGCTGTAAAGATTCTCAAGCATTTCGAATCCCGAGAACGTCGTTCATGGAATAAATGCCCGGCGGTTTTCCGGCCAGATACAGGGCCGCTGCAAGGGCGCCGCGTGCGAACACCATGCGCGACAGCGCGCGGTGCGTGATTTCTATGCGCTCTCCGTCCAGAAACAGATAGAGCGTGTGATCGCCCGGGGTATCGCCGCCGCGCACAGCATGCATTCCCACTTCGCCTGGCTTTCTCTTGCCCACCATGCCTTCGCGGCCGTGAACGACAGAATCTTCCGATAGTTTTCTTTTCTCAAGAACAATGTCTTTCATCCGCACGGCGGTTCCAGACGGCGCATCGAGTTTCTGATTGTGATGCAGTTCAAGAATTTCCGTATCCGCATGCGGCACGGCGGCTACGGCGATCCCGGTCAGGTGAAACAGAAGATTCACACCAAGAGACATGTTCGGGCTTATGAGAATGGGAATCTTCGAGGACACACCTTGAATCTTGCTTTTTTGCTCGGAAGTGAGGCCGGTCGTACCGACGATGAAAGCGATGCCGTTCGCCGCGCAGAGATCCGCCATGGCGGCAGCGTTTGCGGGGCTGGAAAAATCGATCATTACCTGCGCGCCTGAAATCTGATCTGCGGCGTTGTCACCCAGATCAATTCGCCCGCTTGCCGTTATGCGATCTTTGAACTCCGGAGACTCGGCTGCAGAAAGAATCATCTGGCCCATGCGGCCGCGCGCGCCGGACATTACGAATCGAATCATTCTAGTCTTCTCCCAGAGCATTCAGCAGTGTTTCAAATTCCCGGCGCCGGCCGTCGCTCATCGGCGTCATCGGGAGGCGGATATCCGGATTGCAGTAACCAAGAGCAGCAAGGCCTGCCTTTACCGGAATCGGATTTGTTTCCCAGAAAAGAGCCTGCATGAATTCGAGAAGCTGATAAAAGATCGCGTTGCCCTGCGCGAAATTTCCTGCCAGATACAGGTTCACCATGGCCGTGAGCCGCTTCGGGAAAATGTTTGAAGCAACCGAAACCACGCCGCGCCCGCCAATGGCCATCACAGCCGGCGTCAGGTTGTCATCGCCGGAAAGCATGGCAATCCGGTCGCCAGCAAGCTGATAGATCCGAGCCATCTGGCCCAGGTCACCGCTTGCCTCTTTTACGCATGCGATGCGGGGAACGCCCTTCAGCCGCGCAAAGGTTTCCGGCTCGATGTTCACCGCTGTGCGGCCCCGGATGTTGTAGACCATTACGGGGACGCTGGACGTAGACGCAACTGCCTCGAAGTGGCGGAACAATCCTTCCTGCGTGGGTTTGTTGTAGTACGGATTCACGATCATGACGGCATCGACCCCGTCGGCGCATGCGGCCCGTGTCAGATCGATTGCCTCCTGAGTGGAGTTGCTGCCCGTCCCTGCGATCACCTGAACGCGCTTGCGAACCAGCTTCACAGTGCGGCGGATCAATTCGCTGTGTTCATCGTGCGAAAGAGTCGGCGACTCGCCGGTGGTGCCGCACGGAACCACGCCGGCCACTCCAGCGCTGATCTGGCGCTCTATCAGTTTCGCGTACGCATCGTAATCGATCGCACTCCCGCCCGGGGTGAAAGGAGTGACCACTGCAGTGTAGAGACCTTTGAATTCCATGCTCGTCCTGGCCTAATTGTTATTTCAAGAAAACCGGCTTATCTTTTTTTTGCAAGCATGTCTGGAACGGCCACTCCGGTCATCGCTTTTCTGAGTTTTGTCACCAGCTTTGTGGCCGCAGGCTTTCTCACGCGAATTCAATTCCTGCCCGACCGCCCAAATCAGAGGTCCATGCACACGCGCGTGACGCCCCGGAGCGGCGGCCTTGCGCTTTCGCTCCCATTCCTGATGATCCTGACCTACCTTTCCTGGCGAGACGGAATCAGCGCGCACGTTTTTGGAATCCTGATCGGCGCATGTCTGTTCTCGCTGCTGGGCCTGGTCGATGACGCCGTGCAGCTGCGAGCTTCGACGCGGCTCGTCTTCCAGGTGGCTGCCGCCTATCTGCTCTGCGTGTATGCTGCCCCGGATTCCGTGTCCATCCTCGATTTGATCGTCCTCTCCGGGCCGCCGGCGACCCTGTTTCAGACACTCTGGATCGTCTGCACAATCAACTTCTTCAATTTCATGGACGGAATGGACGGCCTTGCGGGTTTGCAGGCCTTCTGGTTCACGTTCGTTTCCGGCCTGACGATCGTGCTGACGGCGGCGGACAGTCTTACGCTGGGGAGATCGCTCCTCTGTCTTTCCGCAAGCCTGCTCGGTTTTCTATTGTGGAACCTTCGTCCCTCTACTCTCTTCATGGGAGACTCCGGCTCTTATTTCCTCGGGTTTTTAATTGGATTTCTGCCTCTTGTCTGGGGCCACCCTCTGCCGCACGGCCCCGTGATCCAGTGGACCCCCCGCAGCGTAGCCAGCGGTCTTGATTTCACCTTTGGGTTGATTCTTTTTGCCCCTTTTCTTATTGACGCGCTCCTTACCGTTATGCGGCGACTTGCCGAGCGGACCAATGTCTTTGTCGCGCACAGAACGCATCTGTATCAGCTTTTGCGCGCGGAAGGCTGGAGCGTGCGGCAGGTTCTGGTGCTGTACCAATCTGGAAACCTGCTGTGCACCGCAGTTGTGCTGATGCGCGAACACTGGCCCGTCAGCGCGGACTATTTCGCCGCAGGGTTCGTGCTGGCGTGTCTCGCCGCGGCGATCATTTATTCTGCTGTGACCCGGCGCCTTCTTTTGAAAACGGCATCGGCGGAAGCTTCCAGTCGTTCTTCCTGACTTCCGGCATATCCCATTTCTCGGGAATTCTTGACCAGAGCCAGTCCCAGTGCACGCCAATCCGCGGGGCCGCGAATTGTATGAGCCAGTAGAAAAGAGTCAGCACAATGAAGATCCGCAGCAACCCGCGCGCGAGACTCTGGTGAATGCTGTAGAAAGAAACGAGGATGACAAACGGCCAGAATACAAGCAGCAACACTCCAAGACCCGGCATGAAAGCCGATGCGAGCGCTGCCAGCGTCGAGCGGAGGGAGTTCTGATAGCCTGACGCAGAGACGCCGAGATCTGGCCAGAATAGAGCCGTGTAGAATAGAAAGATCAAAGCCGCGCTCAGGCGCAGATACAGATCAATCCTGCGCTGAAAAAGCAGGACCAGCGCAAACACTCCCCAGATGACAAACAGCGGCAGAAGTACAGCGTTCATATCCATAGAGGTTCGGGGGAGGCCGCAAGATCAAAGGCAGCCTCAAACGAAAGCGGATCAGCTATGCCTTTTCCCGCAATCTCAAAAGCAGTGCCGTGGTCAGGACTCGTGCGAATGAACGGAAGGCCGATCGTGCAGTTCACGCCGGTTTTACCTTCGAGCGCTTTGAACGGCGCAAGCCCCTGATCGTGGTAGGCTGAAAGAATCAATCGGTAGCGTCCGCGATGGTACTCCTGAAAAACACCGTCGGCGGGAAGAGGTCCTTCCACGGGAAGGCCTTCTGCGCGCCAGCGGTCGGCGATCGGAGCCATGAAATCCTGTTCTTCATGTCCGAGAAGGCCGTTTTCGCCTGCATGCGGATTCATGCCGCATAACGCCCAGCGCGTTGAGACGTAAGGCTTCCATCCATGCACTTTTTTCAGAATGCCAATCAGCGCCGCGTCGTTCATTCGGTGGTGGAGCTGGGCTGCCACATGCGCTAACGGAACGTGAACCGTAAGCGGAACCACGCTCAGCTCGCGGCCGTGCATCAGCATAATTACTTTAGAATTAAAAGTATCTGCCAGCAGGTCCGTATGTCCGCGGAAACCAGGATCGCAGAGACTTACGTGATGTTTCGAAAGCGGCATCGTCACGAGCGCTTTGATGCCGTTGCGCCGGATGAAGTCGCAGGCAGCATCCAGCGCGAGGAGCGCACGCCGGCCCGACTCTTTTCCTGGAGTTCCCGGAAGGACCTCGGCTTCCGCGGGCAGCGTAAGTATGTTGAATCCAGGGGAGGCTTCCCTCAGCCTTTCTCCCTCGGAAACCGACGCTGCGATGGACTGTTCTTTTGCGGCAAGCGCGCATGCATCGGCATGCTCGCGCCCTGCTGTGTTCAGATAGATCGTGTCCGGATATTTGCGAAGGGTCTCTGGAAGGGAACGGAGAAATATTTCCGGACCGACCCCGGCCGGATCTCCTCCGGTAACGACAATGAACTTGCGCGGGCTTATGCAGTCCTCGCGCGCGTGCCGAAGAGACGCTCGAGCGTCAGGTTATCGCGTCCATATTCTGATTCAATGTAGTCGCGCGCTGAATGCTTGAGATCGTTTGAAATCATGCATCGTCCTTCGAGGATCACTCCATTTTGAATGATCAGTTCCGGCGTGCTGATGTCGCCGAGAATGCGCGCCGTAGGCAGAAGCATCACGCGGTTTCTCGCCGTAATGTTTCCGACAATGATTCCTTCCACGATGACGGAAGATGCAGTGACGTTGGTCTTGACTCTTCCCGTGACACCGATGTAGAGCTGGTCGGCCTGGAGAGACTTGCCCTCGAACTTGCCGTCGATTTTGAGGGAGCCGTTGATGAAGAACCGGCCGCTGAAGTACGAGTTTTCGCCGATCGTGGAGTTAGTGACTTCAGAAGCTGTCTTGACCAGTGCCATTCAGCCAGAGAAGCGGACTGACCGGGATTTCTCAATCAGAATTTGCCCCCGCCGCAGGCCTTCGCCAGGGCTGCAGAGAGTTCCCCCCCCGGAGCCAGAATCTCAGGGCTTTACTTTGAACTGAGGGAGATTCAGCCGCTCGATGACCTTGGCTGTGAAATACTCGACTTCGCGAATCGCATCGGCGATCGTTCGGCCCTCAAGGTAGTTAGACTCTTCAAATCGGCTGTTGGTCTTGATGACTTCGTCGCGGTTCATCACTGCTCCGCCGCCGTGGTCCAGGTCTTCCACGAGCTTCTTGAGAAACTCGCGGACCGCCTTCATGACATCGTTCGTTTCGAACAGGAAAATGCGAGTCTGCTTGTTCTTCATCTTGAGAAGCTGCTCGCGGAAGTCCTGCTTGTCCGCCGTCGCATACTCTTCGATGGTTTCTGCCAGGACCTTGAGGCTCCGCACGGCGTTCTCAAGGAGCACGCGGATGGAATCCCTCTCATTGGCCGACGAGAAGTCCAGCTTGCAGTGCTGTTCCGAAATCGCGGGCCAGTAATCCTTCTGCAAAACGAGAAGCATGGTGGCCATGAG
>CAZUJO010000091.1:0-10756 GCA_964619995.1 uncultured Leptospiraceae bacterium | reverse complement strand
CTGTGAACGCGTCAACGGGCGCGCTCACCGGAATCGGAACCGCGGCCGCCGGCGGGGGCCCGAAGTACATTGCAGTCGATCCATCCGGCCGCTCTGTCTACGCAGTCAACAATACAGCAAACACCGTCTCCATGTACAGCATTGACCAGAGCACGGGTCTCTTGAACGGACTCGGGTCGGTTTCAACCGGAGGCACTTCTCCGCAGGGCGTTGCCGTCGATCCATTCGGCCGTTTTGTGTATGTTGCCAACAGCTCGAATACGGTGGCGATGTTCACGCGAAACTCCTCGACAGGAATTCTTACCTCGATCGGAACAACGGCCGCAGGTACCGGTCCTGCCGGCATTGCTATCGATCCGACGGGCAGATTCGTTTATGCCGCGAACAACGGCGGCAGCAATGTCTCCATGTTCAGCGTGGACCAGGGGACCGGATCGCTCTCTTCGCTCGGGACAGCGGCCGTGGGCAGCCTTCCGAATGCCGTCGTAGTGGAAGCGACCGGGAAATATGCGTATGTGTCAAACTACTCAAGCAATGACGTTTACATGTTTAGCATTAACCCGTCGACAGGCGCGCTGTCGGCCGCAGGTTCCGTGGCGGCGGGGACGAATCCCAAAGACGCAGCCGCAGACGGATCGGGTAAGTACTTCTATGTATCCAACTATACTTCAACAAATCTTACGATCTATTCCATTTCACCCTTGAGCGGAGCGCTGTCCTCGCTGGGTACGGTTTCCACGAGCGCCAACCCCTTCGGCGTCACCCTGGACGCATCCGGGAAATTCGCTCTCGTGGTTTCGACGACCGGGAATTCTGTCACGACCTACTCGATGAATGCGAGCGGAATGCTGTCACCGGCAGGATCCGTTCCCGCCGGCACGACTCCGAACTGCGCTGCGATCGCTTATTTTTGAAACACGACGAAAACCGCTTGCGCGCGCGTCCAGGAATGCCATGAAATCGGCATGAGGGCTGAAAGACTTTCGGATCGGATTCGGACTCGGAGGCGCAGAGAAGAGCAGATAGAAGTGCTGCTCGTGCAGGAAGAAGACAACGGCGCGCGGATGATTCTGCGCTTTCGTTTCTTCGTTTTGCTTCTCCTGATTGTGGCCGGATGGGCGGGAGCCTCTGCGCTGTCCGATCGGTTGATCAACCTGGGCTTTGCCGCGGTGTACGCTGTTCTGAATCTCCTTCACTTCGTCGTCCTCCGCTTCGCGGGACCCGTTAACCGGCATCGTTTCAGCTTCGCGTCGGTCTGGATTGATCTCGCTTTTGTCATCAGCGTGAACCTCTACTACTGGAGCGTCAGCAGCCCGGGCAATTTTGCCTTCGTTTTGAAAAATCCTCTGCTCGTTTTCATTCTGCTTCCTCTTGTGACTTCTTTCATGCAGTTCCGCCGCCGCGTGATCGTCTTTGCATCGGTCTCTGTTCTTGGGGCCTATGCGGGCCTGGTTGGCGCCGGGCTATTGCGCGGCATGCCTGCCGGTTCCGGATGGACCGAGCATGTGCTCGGACAGGGAGCCTACCTTCCGGCTCTCATCATCACACTGCCGATCTTCACGATCATCCTTTCCTTCATGGCTGACTATTCAGTGTATCGATCCGTGAACATGCTCGAGCGGATCGGCAGCGCCGAGGCGCAGAGCCAGATGCTTTCGCGATACTTCTCGCCCGATGTCGTGCGCGAAATCACTGCAAACCCCGGCACGATCATGCAGGGCCAGCGTCAGCGCGTAACGATTCTCTTCTCGGATATACGTAACTTCACCGCAATGTCGGAAGGGATGGCCCCGGACGCTCTCGCGGAACTTCTGACAGAAATCCGCCGGATTCAAATTGAAGCGGTCTTCGCGCACAACGGCACGGTCGATAAGTTCATCGGCGATGCGATTATGGCGACCTTCGGCACTCCGCATCCGTCGGCAGAGCCGGGGCTCGATGCCTGGAATGCAGTGCAGACCGGCTGGGAGATGCTGGAAAGGCTGAAGGAATTCAACCGGTCCCGCGAAGCAGCAGGGCTGCCGCCGATCCGCGTCGGCATTGGCGTGCATTCGGGAGAGGCATTCGCAGGCAATATCGGAGACCTGGATCATCTGGAATATACGGTGATTGGAGATGTTGTGAACACCGCTTCGCGGATTGAAAGTCTCTGCAAACCTCTGGAGGCCGTGTTCCTGATCTCCGCAGAGTGTTATGCGGAAACAGGATCGCGCGTGCTCGTGCAAAGAAAGCCGCTCGTGAAAGTGAAGGGGAAAGAAACGCCCGTCCAGGTATATGAAGTCACGGGGCTCGCTCCGAATTCTCCCGGTTGATGCCGCGCAGTTATCCGACGCGTTCGATGGCGACGAGCGCGATGTCATCCTGCGCTGGAGTTCCGGCGAGAAACTCTTTGAGCGCCGCGATGATGCCGTCGGTCTGAGATGCGAGGTCTGCTTCGCGCAATGCAAGAATGCACTGCCTGAGACGCTCTTCGCCGAACTCCGTTTCATTGAACTGTTCAAATACGCCGTCTGTGAACAAAAACAGACGGTCTCCCGCCGTGAAATCAGCCTGACCTTCTTCGTATTCGGCCTGAGGCAGAAGCCCGACGATCTTGCCGGTCCGGGCCAGTTCTACCGCTTCGCCCTGCGTGAGCAGAATCTGCGGAGGATGACCCGCTGATGCGTAGCGGATTTTGCCGGCTTTCGTGTCTATGTCGATGATCGCGCAGGTAAAAATCAGGCTGAAGGCCGCATACTTGTAAGTGAACATATTGTTCAGCATTTTCAGCAGCTGCGCCGGAGAATCGAACGATTCCTTCATGCCTTCGTATTCGCTCTTGATGAGCATGGTGACCATCGCGGCCTGCACGCCGTGACCGGTTGCGTCGGCAATGAGAATGCGAGTAACGTCGCCGGCGCGCGAAATATCGAACAAATCGCCTCCCACCTCTTCCATTGGCAGATAACGGCAACAGATGCGAAGTCCGTGTTCTGACGTTTTTGCAAGCGGCAGCATTTGCGACTGAATGTTCTGCGCAAAACGCAGATCGCGCCGGATGCGCGTTAGAGAGGTGCGAAGCTCTTCCGTGCGTTCTTTGACTTTTTCCTCGAGATGCTCTGAAAGCTCTTTGAGATCTTCCGTGAGTTTTTCCGACCTCAAGAATGCGTGTGAGAATCTTCCTGAAAGGACGACTGCCTGCGAGAAGACGAAGAAGAGAAGGCCGTAGCTTGCGAGAAACGGAGTGTGAAAGAATCCCGTCGTGCGAAGAATGTCATGGCCGACGGCGGCGAAAAATACAATCAGGCCGACGAGAAATCGCCCCGCTCCGAACCGGTCATGGATGAGAGCGCGCAGGATCACATACATCGTATAGGCGATACCGAGCAGTATGCCGATCTGCACGAGCGTGAGGCCGCGCGTGTAAATGCTCAGGGGTGTCAGGATCACGGACGCGCCGGCAATTCCAAAAAACCACAGAAACCAGAGGTACGTGCGGTTGCCGAATTCATCCGGATACAGCGCGCGGATGAACTGCAGAAAAACGAGCGATCCATAGTAGATGGAAATAAATTCGATTCTGTGCACGATCTCAAACGGAATCATCGGGAAGGCATCGAGGATCAGCCGCTCCTTGATGCAAATGGTGCGGAGGGCAACGAGAACGCAGAAGATCCCGAAGAAGAGCGGCGACCGATCGCGTCTTCGTCCCGCATACAAACCGAGATGATAGAGTCCCATGATCAACAGCGAGCTGAAGACCGCCATATCGATGGCAAAATTCTGTTTCTGCCTGCCCGTCAGCGTTGATAGATCTGCGAGCTCGGTGGTGTGCCAGAGTCCCGCCTTCCAGTACTGGAAATTCGACACCTGAATCAGGAAGGTGAGTTCATTTCCGCCCGCCTGCAGAGGAAAGATCCTGTACTGCTGAAAGAGTTTCATTTCATCCGCGGACTTTCCCACGATCCCGTTCGACCAGTGCTCAATTCCATTTATGAAGGTTCTGTGCGCCATGCCCGCATCATTCATGGAAACGCCGAGCGCCGGATGCTCCGGGGGCAGAAGCACTTTGAGTCGATACGTTGCAAATCCGTGGGCCGGCGGGCGAAATGGGATTCCATGCCGAATAACGGTCTCATTCTGCCATTGAGAGGGGACCGTGATGTAAGACGCTTCCGGCGGAGGTGAATCGGGACTCAGGAGTTCATGCCAGTAGAACTCCCATTCACCGTCGAGTTTCACAGGGCCGTCGGTTTCGAACTTCCACGACCGCAGATCGAGCACACCGCGCGCAGCGCGGGGGGCTGTCTGCTCCGCGGGGCGCGCGCAACCGGCAAACAGAGCCAGCAGAAATAGAATAATGCTTCCCGAACGCACGAACCGAAAGGCTCTAAAAAGCGGCTGCACAGACAAGCAATTTCCCCCGGCTTCTGCTTGACCGGGTGCGTGAACGTGTCCTGTTCATGCGATGCATCGTCTCATCCTGCTTGCCGGTCTGCTCGGCGCGTGCATGATTGATCAGCCAATGGATTCTGCGCGCGTTGTGGAAATGATTCCGCCGGGTTTGCCTGTGTCAGAGGCGCGCCAGCGGCTCGAAAAGGCAGGCTATCGATGCGAGCCCCGTGAGAACTCGGACTTTTACGAAAGCTCCACAAAAAAGATCTATAAGGGAATTGATTATCTCTACTGCGACCTGGAGCGCGGAGCGCCCGTGAGCAGGCGCACACAGGCTGCGATTCTCTATAAAGAAGGCCGGGTTACTCAGGTTCTGGTTTCTACGGGCCTGACGGGACCTTAGACCGGATGGTTCTGAAACCATTCAAACGTGCTCTTCAGGGTTTCCTCTAATCCGCGCGGGCCGTAACCGAGTTCTTTCTTTGCCTTCTGATTCGAATAGAAACCGTAGCGGTTAGTGATTCCTTTCATCGCCTGCACGGTTGCAAGCGGTTCCGATTTCGTGATGGCTGCGGCCGTTTCAAAAAAAGCAGCCATGCCGATTGCGAGCGTGCGCGGCAGCTTGATTCCTGGCGGTTTTTTTCCAGAAATGTTTCCAAGGCATTCAAAGAATTCAATCAGCTTAACGTTATCCGCCGAAAGAATGTAGCGTTCGCCCCTCCGGCCTTTCTGCATTGCAAGTATGTGGCCAAGCGCCACGTCTTCGACGTGAACCGCGCTGAAGCCGGTTTCAAGGTAAGCGGGGACTTTGCCGGCAAGAAAATCTGTGACCACCTTGTTGGAAGGCGTGGGTCTTGTATCGAGAGGGCCGAGCACGAGCGCTGGATTGACGGCGACCAGATCAATACCGAACTCAGCTGCGAGCGCGTGCGCAAGTTTTTCAGATTCAAGTTTCGCAAGCGTGTACTCGTCCGCATGTTCGTCGGCGGTCCAGTTCTCTTCTGTCAGAGGACGGGTCGGATCGTCCGTCATGCCGACAGCAGCAACCGAGCTTGTGTAGACGACGCGTTTGACGCCGCCGGAAACCTTCACGGCCTCAAGTATGTTTCGCGTGCCCTGCATCGCCGTCTGCATGATGTGACCCGGGTTCTTCTTTGAAAGGGAATAGACGGCGGCGGTATGGTAGACCAGAGGCATGCCCGTGACGGCATTCACCAGGGAAGGGCGGTCGTAAACATCTCCGAAAACCACCTCAAGGTTCTTATGCTCCGGGAGCATGGTCGTATTGCTCGACTTCCGCACAAGAGCGCGGACTTTCTCCCCCTGATCCAGGAGCAGGCGAACCAGGTTGGATCCAATGTGGCCGGAAGCGCCGGTAACGAGTGCGGGCATAGGACAGTGGATCATGCTATGTCGCATAACGCAACCGCTTTCGCATGCGCCAAATGACCCGGATCATCGTATGAGAATTGTCATGGTGGCAGGGGCGAATATTGGTGGGCGGTCGGCCTGCTCAACGCACGCATGTGTATGCGCGAACATCTGCGGAGCTTTGCCGCCGAAACGGGCAGAAGCGGTCTTGCGTACCTCGGCATTCTATTGTCCCTCTACACCCTGAGCCTCGGAGGCGCGATCATCTCGCCGGTATTTGCGGCTCCCCTCGCATGGCCGGCCGGCGCCGTGTTCCTCTCCGCCTTGATCCTCGTGCCCCGCCGCAGCTGGCGCTTCGTCATTCCTCCGTTCGCGCTCCTCGGTCTGTTTACGGCAGTCGCTGCCGCAGACGGGCGCATCTCCACGCTTGCGTTTTTGGGCGTGCAACTGGTCGAGTCGATTGCAGAAGCGTCGATCATCCAGCTTCTATGCGGCGAAAGAGTCACGTTTGAGCGCGTAGAACATCTGATGGCGCTCCTCGTTTCGATCCTCGTGACGAACCCGGCCGTTGCGTTTCTCTCCGCGCTCGTTACCGGCGGGCTTTCCGGAGCGTCTCACGAAGTATGGCTGCGTTCGATGGCAGGCGACGCCCTGGGCTCTCTGGTGATTGCGCCCTTTCTTGTTGCCTGGCGTCCGGCTCCGGATTATTTCCGGCCGGTTTCTGGCGGCCGGTTCATCGAGGGGATCGCATTTTTTCTGGCATGGGTTGCGGCTACGTTATTCGCCTTTGCTCCGCTTCCTTTCGACCACTCATATGTCCGCCCTTACATGCTCATCGTAATGCTCGCCTGGGCCGGGCTGCGCCTCGGCATTCGGGGAACGACTCTCGCAAACCTGGTGCTCTGCCTCGTCACGCTCATGGGCGAAATACAGCTGCATCCCGAATTGCCCCGTTTCTGGAATGATCTTACACCGGGCAACCGCGAATGGAACCTTCAGCTTTTTGTAGCGCTCGCCTCTGTCTCCGGTCTCCTCCTTGCGAGCCTCTTTGTGGAGACCCAGACCTCGGCGCGCAAGGCACGCGAAGCGGAAGCGAGGCTGCGCAGTGTTGCGGACAATCTGCCAGACCGTGTGGTGTATCAGCTGCTTCGTGACTTCGACGGAACGATGCGGTTCGTATATGTCAGCGCAGGCGCTGCGCGCCTTGCCGGTTTCACGCCCGAGGAGGCCCTGGCGGATACAGCTGCCATGTACAGCCGGATTCACCCGGATGACATCACATCCCTGCGCCGCGCGGAAATTGTTTCAGAGAGAAGGCGCACGAATCTGAACGCTTCCTTTCGCATTCGTACGCTCGGCGGGGAGCTGCGTTACCTTCAGGCATCATCGCGTCCGCGCATGCTGCCCGACGGCCGTCTCATCTGGGACGGAATGCTTACGGACGTAACCGAGTTCAAGGCGCAGGAAGCCCTGTCTCATGCGCGAACGCGTGTGCTTGAAGCATCGCTGCATATGTCCTCTCAGGATCTTCTCGGTCTCGTGCTCGGCGAAGCCGAGAAACTGACTTTGAGCACGGCCGGGTTCTTCCACTACATCGAGGGCAGTCGTCCCGTGCTCCAGAAACGATCGTCGCGTTCGGGGGGAGGCGAGCCTGAGATTCAGACATCCGACGAAAGCCTCTGGGACCAATGCCTGAAAGAACGCCGAGCTGTTGTGCGAAACGAGCCGCAATCATCGAGCACAAGTCTGACGCCGCGGCACGCCGTCGCTGTGCCCGTTATGCGCGGAGACCGTGTCGCCGCGCTCCTCACGGTTTCCGGAAGCGAAACGGAATATCGCGCCGTGGACGTCGAATCTCTGGAGAAGCTTGCCGACGTAACGTGGGATACGATTGAAAGAAAGAGAGCGGAAGAGTCGCAGCGTGCGGCAGAAAATCTATTTCGGGAGGCTGTGGAATTGCTTCCGATCCCAATGGGGATCGCCTCCGTTTCGGGCACCACGATTCACTACAATGCGGAATTCACGCGGTTGTTTGGATACACGATGCAGGACCTTCCGCATATCGGCGATTTTATGAGACTCGCATTCCCGGATCCGGGGTACAGGGCCGGAGTCATGGCAATTTTTGAGTCGGAAATCGCGCGCATCGGGCACACCGGCGGCGCCGCTCCGGTCCGGGAATTCCTGGTCCACTGCAAAGACGGGACAGTGCGATCCGTGGACATCACCGGGCGGATCATCGGAGACCGGTTGATTTCTTCGTTCGTCGATGTAACGGCCCGGGTGAAGGCCGAAGAAGAGCGCGAGATGGCCGCTGAAAACGCGCAGAGACTCGATAAGCTCCAGTCGCTCGGCGTTCTTGCCGGAGGCATTGCGCATGACTTCAACAATCTTCTCGCCGGCATGTTTGGCTATCTCGATCTGGCGCAGGCCACAAATCTGCCGCCTCGGGCATCCGCTTACATTGCGAAGGCGATGAATGTTTTTGCGCGGGCCAAACACCTGACAGAGCAGCTTCTTACGTTTTCGCGGGGAGGGGTACCTTTTAAGGCGGTCGGGTTCGTCGGGCCCGTCGTTCGCGAATCCGCGGAATTTGCTCTCAGCGGGGCGCCCCTTCGCCTTGAGTATTCGGAAGCCGACGGGGTCTGGCCGTGCGATTTTGACAGAAACCAGCTGTCGCAGGTGATTGACAATCTTGTCATCAACGCCCGCCAGGCGATGCCAGAAGGCGGGCGCATCAAGATCGATGTTTCGAATATCAACCTGCTGCCGCAGAACGTTCAGGCCCTGCCTCCGGGCGACTACGTGAAGATTACAGTACAGGACCACGGAACGGGGATTTCGCCGGAAGTGATCGGCCGCATCTTTGATCCGTTCTTCAGCACGAAAGAAAAAGGGAGCGGGCTCGGCCTTGCAACCGCGTACTCCATCGCCGCGCGCCACGGAGGCCGCATAACGGTAGAGTCGAAGCCGGGTGAGGGTTCGCAGTTTTCCGTGTTCCTCCCCGCGGCGCCGGGCCTCCCTCTTGCGCAGTCAGCTCCGCACGTCGGAGCAGCAACTGGATCAGGCCGGATCCTGGTTATGGACGACGAAGAGATGGTGCGCGAAGTAGCCAGCGCATACCTGGAGGGTCTGGGTTTTGCCGTCGAATGTGTCCCGGACGGCGAGCAGGCGCTTTCGCGCATTCGCGCGGAACGAAATTCCTCCGATCCATTCCGCGGAGTGATTATGGACCTCACCGTGAGGGAGGGGATGGGTGGAAAGGCAGCTGTGGATGAATTGCGTAAAGAAGACGCGAAACTTCCTGTCATCGCAGCGAGCGGATATGCGGATGATCCGGTGCTTTCAGATCCTGTGCGGTTTGGGTTTACATGGCGGCTGAGAAAGCCGTTTCAAAGATCGGAGCTTCAAGAAGCGCTCGCGCGCTGCGGCCTCATTTAGACGCAGCGCACGATGCAGAAAGAATCAGCGGCTCGTGCAGGCCCAGACGCGAACTTCGCATCCGGATCCGTGCTGGCTGCAGTACTTCACAGCCGCAGCCTGTGCTGCGTTTTCGTCATCGCTGTGTGCCCAGCCGTAAGAGGATCCGCTCCCCGTTGCAAAAGCGGCGCAGGTGTTCCAGAATTCCAGAACTACTTCGCAGCCACTGCCATGCTCCTGGCATTTTGCCAGCGCGTTTCTGCTGGCTGCTGCTTGAGTGTTGGCGTCAGCCCACCATCCCCATGCTCCGTCTGAGCTGGAATAGGCGAGGGCTCCGTATTTGTCTCCGGCGAAAACCGGCGTTGCAAGCGCAAGCGCCAGCGCGCAGGCAGCAATTTTTGTCTTTGTCATATCAAGGTGCTCCAGGGTGTAAATCGTAGCGTTTCTTATGACGATACGTTCCAGCGTATCGTTTCGCACTCCCCAGGAGCTTTCAAGATCTTTTTCAAATCACTATTGCGCGGATGCGCGCCAGTGCCCGTGTCCGGGTTCATTTTTTTTGACCCCGGACCGCAAATTAAGGCCGTTTTTCTCTGACTCGCTCGTCAGCCGGCCAGCTCGCGCAGGCCCTCTTCGAGGCTGACGATCGGCGTATAGCCCAGGTCCCGCCGGATCTTGGCAATCTTGTAGCGCCGCGGCTGAGCCACAAAGGCCAGCTCAAACCGGGAAAGGGGAGGCGCTTTCCTGACTCCTAAAAGCTTCCACAAACCTTCCACAGCTGCGGCAACAACGCCGGCTAACGTCCCATTCATGTTTTTCTTCGGAGGTTCGATACCGACGGCGCGAAACAGCGCGCTGAAGAAATCGATCACCTTCATGGGCCGGTCATCGGTAACGTAGTAGATCGACCGGTCCGTTCCGCCGGTGAGCGCCTTTACGATTGCTTCAACGACGTTGTCGACGTGCACCATTTCAATGACGGTCTGGCCGCCGTCGATCCACATGAACTGACCGGCAGCGACTTTCTGCTTCATGGTTTCCAGCGCTTTGACTCCTTTTCCCCATATGAACGTGGGGCGCAGGATAATCCGCACCGGTCCGGCCGGCTCGGCGTTCAGCGCAATTTCCGCTTCTTTCTTTGCCCGTCCGTAGATGGAGTTCGGCATTTCGGGATAGGGAGTCGTTTCGTCGATATCCAGGAGCGGCAGTTTGTCCTGTAGAACAGATTCTGAGCTGATCTGGATGAAACGCTTCACGCCCTGGCGGGTTGCCGCGCGGTAGAGTTCAATCGTTGCCTGCACCGTGTCGCGATAGAAGTCTTCCCATCTGCCCCAGAATTCTACGGGCGCAGCACAGTGGATCACCGCATCAAATCCGGAAAGATGTTTTTCCCAGGAAGACAGGTCAGTGAAATTCCCGAGAACAGTTTCTGCTCCCGCAGCAGCAAGCGCCGCGCGCTGGCTCTCTCCGCGCGCAAGGGCTCCCACTGTGTGCTTTTCCTTTTTCAATCGTTGGATCACCCGGCTGCCGAGAAATCCCGTCCCGCCTGTTACGAATACCTTCATAATCCCTCCCTGTTATTGCTTGACGC
>CAZUJO010000090.1:0-10767 GCA_964619995.1 uncultured Leptospiraceae bacterium | reverse complement strand
GTTCAGACCCGGAGTGGAGCTTACGGCAAAACTCTCTCTGCGTCGGCACGTTGTAACAGAAGCTTACGAAAAACTGATCGAAGAGATCTATCGCGCGTAGCGCAGGGCGCAGGGTGCATGATTCTCAGAAAGACTCGGGGGCGATCTTTTCATGGCCGGGCACGCCAAAGAAATGCCGCCCTTCTTTCTTGATCAGACCGCGCGCAATCAAGCCTTCGGCGATGAGGCAGAGCCCGTTTCGCGCATCTGTGTTCTTGGCCTCGTCGCCGTCGTTTTCCTGCGTCATCATGAAGTGCACCGTTTCTCGCTGCTTCGGACTCAGGATGCCGAGAAGGCTGCCGGAGAGACGCGAATCGGCCGTCAGAAAAACGCGGGAAAGCACACGGGGCGGAGTATTCTGAAGAACATAATAGAGCGCAAGATTGTCAAAAAAGAGCAGGTCGTTGGGCTTCTGCACAATGGAAAAGGGAGCGGGACCTGACATAGAACGATTTTCGCGCATGCAAGCCTTAAGAAAATGCTTTTTTTGCCGAACTGAGAAGTAGATGAAACAGCTGACTCGAATCCTCTTTATCCTGATCTTCGCTCTCAGCGCCGGAATGCTTCATGCGGAAATGCGCACCTACCGCTCTCCGCAAACGGTCGGCAAATTCGTGCCGCGCCTTGTGGACGAACTGGGAAACGCCGGCTTTTCATTTACGGTCAAGTCGGTCTACAATGAGAAGAAGGACGGCAAGCAGGGATTCGTCTTTGTTCTGCAGCCCCGCGGAACCATCTGCGAGCTCGTCTTTTTTGACGAAGGGGGCAAGTCCTCTCTTGTGCGCGTTCGCACGCAGGATGGACAGGACATGGATCGATTTCACAGATTCTTTCTGCAGCGTCTGACCATGTCGGAAGTCGGAGTCACGCCGATTCCGGATCAGAAGCCCGCTGGATGGCCTTCGCCCTGAACGGTGTGATCGATCGATGACACGCGGTCTTGCAGTTTCGTTCCTTGCTCTGACTCTTGCCGTGCCGCTTGCGGCTGAACCGGACCGCGCCGGCTATTTCGAATACTCGCCGGGCACGCTCCCTCTCATTCTGGAAGCGCCGCACGGCGGCACGAAAGACGCTCCGGATCTGACTCCGCGAAAGGGCGGCAATCATGCGCGCGATACAGGCACACAGGAGTTCGCGCGCCGCGTATCGGAGCTGCTTTTCAAGCAGACCGGAAAGCGGCCTTTCCTGCTCATCAACACCCTGAAGCGCAGCTACTTTGACGCAAACCACAACATCGCCGAATGCGAAACGGACGCGCAGAGAGAATCGTATCTTGGCTACCATGCGATGATCGATACGGCAGCAAATGATCTGCTGCAGAAATTCGAATCGGGACTCTTCATCGACATTCATTCCGGCTGGAATGATTTTGAATACGATCTCTACTCAGGAACGAGCGGAAATACAACTCTGCCCTTCCTGACACGCCAGGCCGGGCTGAATGCGTTCGAGGGCGAGTTCAGTCTGCAGCGGCAGATGCATTTGCGCGGCTACCGGATTCCAGGACAGGGAGACATCCCGAAGAAGGCAGGACCCAGCGGAAAAGTCATTCGTCATTTCCAGAAGAAGGACGGGCGCATCGACGCCATTGAGCTTGAGTTCAAAGCGGACCGGCTGTTCAAAGACCGCTCGGCAATCGAGAAGACGGCTGCGGATTTCGCGGATTCGATTCTTGTGTTCCTGCGATACTACGGCGCCGAAAAACAGCCGGCGAAAACAAATTAAACGTTAGTCGGCAATCAGAGCCACGAGCTCTTCTACCCGGATGGGTTTTTCAATCCAGCCCTGCACGCGCGGATTTTCTCGCGCACGCGCCTGCTCGCGCGGGTCTATGGACGACGTTACAATGATTACAGGGGGCGCGTCGGTTTGATTGCGGACCGCGTCCAGAAACTGCCAGCCGTCCATGTCCGGCATGCGCAAATCCAGAAGAATCAAATCGGGACGGGAATCTTTCAGCGTTGCGAGAGCTCGCGCGGCCGAAGTAAAAGACCGGATCTCATTGGAGAGGCCCACCCTGCGGATGATCATTTCCGCAAGCTGCAAATGCAGCGGGTCATCGTCTATTTGCCAGACAACCAATCCGTTGCTCCTTCTTCAGTCGATTCGGGAATCACATCGCTTGCAATGGCCGTGGCCATAATCTTTCTAAGAATTTCATCCGCTCGTTGTGCCTGCTCGGCTACGTGTTTTAAGAGCGATTCCTGGTCTGGCGCACCTTTCTGCGTCATCAAATCCGCCAGCCCCAGAAGATTTGCGATCGGCGGGCGAATGTCGTGCGCAATCCAGAATGCCAGAGTGTTCAAGCGCCGCGTTTTCATTTCCAGCAGCGAACCCTGGTTTTGCACGGTCGACTCATGTTCTTTCAGCTGAGTTACGTCATAGCGGATCGACAGATAGCCGGAGGGCCCGTTCGCGCCCGGAATCGGCATAATGAAGCTGTCCACCCAGTAGAGTTCGCCGTCCTTGCGTTTGTTGCATACTTCGCCGTGCCACGTTTCGCCGCGCTGAATTGTATCCCACATGTCTTTAAAGAATTCGCGCGAATGAATGTGCGATTTTACGATGCGGTGCGGCTGACCAAGAAGTTCCTCGCGGTTGAAGCGCGAGACCTTGCAGAAGGTGTCATTGACGTAACGAATGATTCCCTTCTCGTCCGTGATCGATACAATGAAGGCCTCGTCGATGATCCGGGCCAGCAAATCTGCCGGCAGGCGGGACAACAGATCCGAGACCATGGGCGAGGGTTAAGCCGCAGGCTCCGTTTAGCAATTGAAAAAAAGAAAGCAGACCTGTCGTAAGTTAGACGGCTTTCATCTGCCCGAGGGGCCCGTGAATTCGGCCACAAGGAACGTGATGTCGTCCTCGAGGAAATCCATGCCCCCGGAGCCGCTCAGAACCCGGTCAAATATGGCCGAGCATACCCGCGGAACGCTGAGAGAGCGGTCTGCTGCCGCTGCCGCCAGGGTCTCCTCGGAGAAGATCAGCTCGCCCTTTGGATTTCGCGCCTCGGTCAGTCCGTCCGTATAGAGCAGAACACGGTCTCCCACATACAGCTGGACCTCCTCGGGCTCGGAGGTCGGCAGAGCGTCCGCCATGAGCATCCTGCCCCGCGGATTGACGGTCTCGACTTCGCCGCTCTTGCGAAGGATCAGGAGCGGATGATGTCCCGCCCGGATTACCCCGAGAAGGCCCGTTCTCAGATCGAGATGCGCCATGCAGATGGTGATAAAGTTTTCGCCAAGCTTGTCGCGAAGACTGCCGTGCAAATGCGAAATCGCCCCGCGGAGATCCGCGAGGTGTCCATACCAGTCGCTGAGCGACATCTTGACCATCGCCGCGAGGAATGCAGCAGGAACGCCGTGACCGTTCACATCGCAGATAAACATTCCCAGCGAATTAGTCCGCGGATCGTGGCGAATGTCCACGAAGTCGCCGCCTATCTTCATCATGGGCTGGTAGCGAAACGCAATCTGACAGCCGGGGATTTCTTCCGGCAGGGATGGAAGCAGCGACATCTGAATCTTTTCAGCAACCGCGATTTGATCTTCCAGTTCCTGCTTCTGCGTGGCGATGATCCGCGTGCGCTCGATGACCTTGGCTTCGAGCTCCCGGTTCGCCTGATCTTTGATCTTTTCAACCTCGATCAAATGCGCCATGGATTCGAGCATGGCCGCCTGACGTTCCTCCGCCACAGCGACGAGAACGTACGCGATGGCCGTTACAACAAAGATGTAGGCATCGAGAAGAATCAACGTATTGTTCAGCGAAAGATTTCCGCCTTCAGAGAATACTGCAAACGGCCCCCTGCCGCTGATCGTATGAAACACAGCAATCCCGGACAAGAGGGCAACGCCCAGTGTAGCGCCGAATTTTCCGAAACGAAGCGCGCTCAAGACAATAAACGGAATTGGAATGTAGAAAATCGGCAGGTTTCTTGAAAAAGAAAGATACGTTGCAAGGCAGAGCATGAGCAGGAGCCCTGCCCCGGCCATGATCCTGCGAGGCTCCCATTTCTCTTTGAGAATCCCGGCCCAGGTCACGAGCAGCGGAGCCACAATCAGAAATCCTTCCAGCTCTCCGCTGAACCAGGTCAACAGAACTCCGGGATAGTCCGGTGTATTTACGCGTCCGAACGTCCAGAGCGATGTGACACCCGTCAGCGCGCTCAGGGCAGAACCGGGAACGATCCCTGCGAGCAGGATCACCAAACCACGCGTAGACGAAAGCAGACGGTCCGCTCCGACCCAGCGCAGAATGATCCAGCCGTTTACAGCCGCGCCAGCCGTATTTCCGAGCGCAATCAAGACCGCCGTTTCCAGATGCGGGTTGTTCAAGAAGTTCGCCGCGAAGGCGCCAAAGAGAATGCCCGGAACTACCCGCCAGCCCCAGATCAGAATGCCGGCCAGCGCAATGCCTTCGGGCGGCCAAACCGGGGACACCTGCGAGTTGAAGAAAGCGAGAAAGAAGCCGACGCGCGCGCCGAGCACATAAGCCGCAGCGATGATCAGATTCTCAATTCCGACCACTACTGGACTCACACCTGCGCCCGCAGGTGTCTGGATTCGCCGAATGGATCTCTTCATTTACAGGAGGCCGCGCAAAAGATCAGGGTGCGTACATGGGGCCAAAGACTTCAAGCAGTTCAGGGTCGCTCGCAGATGCATCTCTTTCCTGTATTTTTTGACGATAGAAATCTGACTTTTGCGAGTCGATCAAAATCAAAAGTTCCAGACACTCTCGATTTCTCAAGTTCTGACCGGCCGTCCGGAAGAGAGGGAGCCGCAGGGCCTGGGCCTGTGTTTCCGTTTCGGGGTTAGCAGATTCAATCACAGCGGCCAGTTCGTCCAGGATCCGGCGGTCCGCGGATCGGTCCAGAGACTGGTAGATGGACGCCTCATCTCTCAGGGCGGCAGCCAGTCCCAGCAAACGGTTACGCACCGAGTCATGCTCGTCCGGAATCCAGGCGCGCCGCATTCTCAGAATGACGAGCCACCGCTGCGCGTGAAGGCTCTCGATTCGTTTGTCTCGCAAACGCAGGTAGCGCGCAGCGAATTCGTAAGACGGTTCGGAGGGGTCATTCCAGACCTGCGTGCGAAGCAGTATTTCACGCCGCATCTGCACCTGGCGCAGAGGCTCGAGACCCGATGCTGTGCTTCCACGGCGAACGTTTCCGGCCAGCGATTCCTCGCGC
Source organism: uncultured Leptospiraceae bacterium (assembly GCA_964619995.1). GTDB lineage: Bacteria > Spirochaetota > Leptospiria > Leptospirales > Leptonemataceae > JAEUSB01. The sequence continues at coordinate 5,534 of CAZUJO010000090.1, read as the reverse complement.
GCGTTCAGCGAACGATTGCAGGCTGCGAAATCTTCGCGCGAGCCAGTGTTGAGATACGCGCGAAGAAGCGGAAGGTCCGCGCCGGCAGACGTTGCGCGCGAAAACGGAGACTTATCGAAATGTTTTCGAATGATGCCTGCCTGATTGACTGCGGCAACCCGTTCAATGGATGTCAGCTTCGCATCCCAGATGCTTGAGAATTTTTGAGGATCGGCGAACTCTGCATTCCAGGAAGATGCATCTCTGGTCTCGCCGCAATGAAAAGGGAGCAAATCGATCCGTGCTTCTTTGCCCGACAGTTCTTTCGCGGAATCACGCGCCGCCTGATCGTAGAACGCGGCCGACTCAGAATATCTCCGCAAATCGAGGAGCATTCGCCCCATCGTATAGGCAAGAAACGCGTCGGCCCGGCGGTCCATGGAAAGACGCATTGCGTGTTCTGCGCACGGGAGATCGTTTTTGGCAAGACACAGGAGGGCTTCGAGCTTGAAGGCATCGGCCATCCGCTCGGCCGGAAGGGCCCGCTTTGCGACCGCAAGGTGATACTCCGCGCGCGACGGTAGACCGCGCCGATACTCCTGAATCGCCAGATCCATGCGGTCCGCTTGAAGCGCGGCGCCGGAGAGGAAAATGATTGCCGTAAGAATTCTGCGCACGATCTTATTTCTAACATCGGCGCGGAAAATGGATTCACAAGACATCATTCAAATGCTCTGGCAGGAGATTGCCACAGTGGAAGATCCCGAGTTGCACATGAGCATTCGCGACCTGGGCCTCATTTATGACGTTGCCGTAGAGAACGGGAGAGCGCAGGTTAAAATGACCCTGACCTCCATGGGCTGTCCGGCCGGCCCGCAGCTGACTGCGGGGGTCCAGGCCGCGTGCACGCGAGTCCCGGGAATCGAAGGCGCGGATGTGGAAGTCGTGTGGACGCCCAAATGGGATCCGCGCGAAATGGCGTCGGAAGAGGCCCGCATGATGCTCGGGATCTTCTGAGCGAATGCGAACCAGCAACATACTGACTCTGACGTTCTTTTTCATCAGCGGTTTCGCCGCAATTTCCGGCTGTTTTACCGGGCACCCTCGACGGCAGATGCAGCTCTTCTATCGCCCGGAAGGCACGAAGGTTGAAATCTACCGCGAAGAGCCGGTTTCCCTGGGCATCAACATCTATCCGCCGCCCGCCGAACCTGCGCGCGGCGCTGTCATTTTCATTCACGGCGGAGGATGGCGCATGCCGGGCACGGACATGCCGCTGTTTGAAGACTGGGAAGGTCCGTTGAAAGATGCGGGCCTGCAGGCGTTCTCCATCGAACATCGCACGGCGCCCGAGTATCGCGGACACGATCTGGTCGAAGACTGCATCCAGGCTGTGACTTACGTTCATCAAAATGCGGCGCGGTTCAAAATTCCCGCAGACAAAATCGCCCTGATCGGATTTTCCTCGGGAGGACATCTGTCTGTTATGACGGCGCTGTCGCTTACGCGTCAGGATCCAAATCTGCCGATTCGCAACGCCCCTTATCTGAAAGCTGTCGTTGCGTTCTATGCGCCGCTCGATCTTGAGACCCTCGCCATTCAGGGCTCGCCCGAGATCAAGTCCATCCTTGCAGGATTTCTGCCGCTTCGCAATCCCGGCGAAGACAAAGACGCCTCAGAAGACCGTCAGGCGCGCATGCGCACCCTCACAGACCCCGCAGCGCTCGCGGCAGACAGCTTTCTTCGCCGCTCTCTCTTTGATCTTTCACCGATTCAGAACGTGCACAACGCTATGCCGCCGACTCTCTTGATTCACGGCGATTCAGACACCCTTGTCCCGATTTCGCAGAGCGTTCTTTTCTACCAGCGGGCCGCCGTCATCGGCGCAAATATTGGATTCATCGGAGTTCCGGGCGCAGAGCACAATTTCCAGCAGTCCCGCAAACCCTACGCCCGGCAGTCAGAAGCCACAGCGATTCAGTTTATCGCGCAGCATCTGCAATAATCCCCGCAGACCCGTTATTCGCTTTTGTGAATGGATTCTTCAAGAAGAAGATTCTCTCCATCGCTGTTCTTCGCGGCGCGTTCGATTCAAGAAGGAAGTAATCTGTTCCGGGCAGAATCCGCGGTGAACCAAGGACCTTGCTCATCGCTTCTGTTTCGGACGGAACCGTAAGCGTATCAAATTCAGGGAGAAACCAGACCAACTTCTCAGACCGTTTCATTTCCTGAACCGTCCGGGCCACATCGAACTCCAGAGCCTCTTTTGTCCATGCGCGCTGATCATACGCCAGTTCCCGAATTGCCCCGCGAAAGACGAGCAGGTCCGGAGACTCTCCTTCTTTCGCGGGCGCCACGGGCGGCGCTTCGGTACTTCCAGAAATCGTCTTTTTCAGACCGGCTCGAAACAACTTCCATTCCGCGCGGCATTGTCTGATCACGTCAGGCGGCATCAGACTGTTTTGCATGTTATAGAACATCCGCTCCGCCCAGCTGTCGACGAGCGTTCCCGAATATGCGCACGAAACAAAGATCCACTTTCGTGCGCGCATTCCCTTCTTCCAGGCGTACGCAGCCGTCGCGCAGGAATCGCCGTGCGCGATGATTACGGCGTCGTCGGGCGCGACCGCGCGCAAATCCGCCGCCAGCACGGAAACAGGGGTAAATCTCGAATTACCAGCAGTCCTTCCGGTTCCGCGCTGGTCGTAACGAATCACTGAGAAATTGCCGCGAAGCGCCTCATTCAGAGCAATTCCGGCATCGGTTTGAATCGACTTGCTGTTCAGATTTCGATCGAATGCGGGGTCAGCCGCAAACACAGCAGCGGGGAGTTCTCCCCCCGACTTTACGCCGTGAATCTCTGTGCCTGCGGAAACAGCCACGACAGAATCCGGCTCGAGCGCTTTTGACGCGTACGACCTGAGGACGAGCAAAATCACGATGGCGGAAGGCAGCAGCGTAACGAACAGAATGACCCGCGAGCGATTCATTTCTTCTGCGCGGTGACTGCCTGCATGATGTAGTCTGAAAATTCAGGAAAGCAGACCGATGCCAGGTGACTGGAGTCATAGAAGTGATCACAGGGGATGGTGTTTCCGTAGTTCATGTCGTAAAAAGGCACACCATATTCGTCCGCAAGGGCCTGCATCCTGGGCGCCCAGAGAGACCGAACCGTCTGCGGTTTTTCGCCGCGGCCGGTCACGACGACAGTATCTTTCATTTCGCGAAGGTGCCTTTGCACTTTGGCCCAGAGCAGGATGGTTGGGATGCCCGCTTCCTTTAATATCTTCAGGGAATCCGCAGTGAATGCGAACTGTCCTTCCGAAATCTTAAACGGCGTAAAGAAATCCTGCCAGGTATTCTTCGCATGCGCGAAAAGGAACTCATCATCCTGCGCCGGAATTCCCTGAAACTGAAACGGCACAGAACCCCGGCTTGCCTTCAAACGCGTGGCCGTCTCGTGCTGAAACTGGCGGAAGATGCGCAGCTGAATGGAATCATGTTCAAGACGGTGGAGGATCACTTCCGCCTTTGGCCGATAGCGGTAGGTCCAGAACGTCTTCTTCGCCGCGTAATTCATCAGATCGTCTAACGTGTATCTGCCCGCGTATCTTGCGATGAACGGAAAGGATATTCCGCTGATGAGAACCTCGTCCATGGGCACCGCTGGACTGCGGTTGAATCCCTGCGGAGTGACGGTCATTACGACTGCGTCCGGCCGGATTCCTTTGCGCTTCATCTCCTGGATCAAATAAAGGAAGTAGTCCGTTGTGCCGCCCGGCACTGAGAAATTGTACCACTGCCAGTCGCGGTATTTCGATTCTATGTAGCCGTTTTCAAACGACATCGTTCGTGAATTTCCGAAAATCACGAGCGTCTTTTTCTTCTGTGGATCGAGCTGATAGGCGGCGATCTCATCGAGCATATCGACTTTGTGCTCAAAATTGAGGAAAGTCGCCGTGCGAAGAAAAGTATCCTCGAATCCGCCGATGAAGAGCTGCTTATCGAGCAGGAAGGCGGCCAGAAACAGGATGATGGGAAAGAAGAAAAGTTTCAGTTTCATATTCCCTCAAAAGACGAAGTAGATGAACTGCCCGGTTCCGCTCACGAGCGATGGAATCATGATTCCGCCGACGAGCGCCGCAGTCGAAATCAGAAGCCAGCGGGATTCCTTGAAGCGGGCAAAGTGCGCCGGCGCGTACTGTACCCAGTGAAAGAAAGCAAGGCCCAGGAACATCCAGATCACTGTATCGATTGGGCCGATGTGCCTCAGTTCCAGAACCTGGGATCCGAACACGGCCTGCAATGATGCGGAATCCACGCCCGATGCCTTGAGGTTCGCGAGGAGTTCGCCGTTCGTGTTTGTCAGGATGCCGCCGAATACGCGGCCGAGCATCTGAAGCGTTGTGTAGGACCTGTCTGCGAAATGAACGGGCTGCGTGCGAAAGAACAACGCACCGATCGAAAACAAAAGAAACATGAATGCAATTTTCAGAAGAATAGCAGGCCTGTTTTTCTCGGGAGTCGTTTTGAGTCCCAGGTTATTTTCAAGGAAACGCTCCAGAGACAAAAGCGCTCCCCAGAAAAATCCCCACAGAATGTAGCTCCAGTCCGCGCCGTGCCAGAAGCCGCCTAACGTGAAGGTGATGATCAAATTCAAGTGATTGCGCACTTCGCTGCGCCGGCTTCCGCCCAGCGGAATGTAGAGGTAGTCCCGCAGCCAGGTGGCCAGCGTAATATGCCATCTCTGCCAGAGTTCCCGCGCGCTTCGCGCAAAGAACGGAGCAGAGAAGTTTTCGGGAATGTCAAAACCCAGAAGGAATGCGCAGCCGCGCGCAATGTCCGTGTAGCCTGAGAAATCGCAGTAGACCTGGAGCGCAAAGCAGGAACCACCGAGAAGCAGTGACCAGCCTGAGTAAGCGTCGGGCTCGCGGAAGACCGGCGCGACAATGCCGCCCATCGGGTCTGCCAGGAGGACTTTCTTCACAAGCCCGCCGAGGATCAACCAGCAGGCGCCCATCATTCGGTCGCGCTCCACCGTCGGGCGATCGATCTGCGGCATGAGGTCCGACGCGCGCATGATCGGGCCGGCGATAAAATGAGGGAAAAAGAGAAAGAACAGGAAGAACCGGCCCACCGGAACGCGCTCGCGAATCACCCCGCGGTACACGTCCATCGCGTAGGCAATGAGCTGAAACGTGTAGAAGCTGATCGCCAGGGGCAGAAACAGATTCAACGCATCGAGCTTCTCGGGCAGAGGGATCGACATGTTATGCAAAACGTCGCGAAAGAATGCGAAATACTTGAAGGTCGCGAGGTTCGCGATATCAATCACGATGATCGAAGTGATCAGAGCTTTCTTGCGCTCCGGCACGCTGAACATCGCATGAATGAGCAGATAGTTGATGAACGTTACAATTACAAAGTGCAGCGTCCAGCGAAGACCGGTAAGACCTTCGCTCTGCAGACCCCACGCAGAATAGAAGAGAATAGAAGCCCCGATCAAGAATGCGATCCGGGCCCGGCCGCGAAGGGCCCAGTAGACAACATAGACC